>DGTD01000048.1:28387-76519 GCA_002396385.1 Bacteroidales bacterium UBA4345 | reverse complement strand
TCCACACATGGTCGCCCGACGGTCACGCCAGCGCACCTACCGCCGTTTCAATGCTCCACGCCGGTGTGTTGATGAAGCTCGGAGGCTACGGCTGTTTCCGTGTAGCTATGTGTCTGATGCCGCAGGCAGCGGCCGATCTGGGTTGGATTTTCTTAATCCTTACCGGTACATCGGTATTCTACGGTGCATACAGCGCATGCGTACAGAACGACTTGAAGTACATCAACGCCTACTCTTCAGTGAGCCACTGCGGTATGGTGCTCTTCGCCCTGTTGATGATGAACAACACCGCATTCACCGGTGCGTTCCTCCAGATGCTCTCTCACGGTCTGATGACAGCCTTGTTCTTCAGCCTTATCGGTAGCATATATGGTCGTACACACACACGCGACATCCGTCTAATGGGAGGTATGATGAACATCATGCCAGTGCTTTGTGTTTGTTACGTCATTGCCGGTATGGCATCACTCGGTTTGCCAGGTTTGAGCGGATTCGTAGCAGAAATGAACATCTTTGTCGGTTCGTTCCAGCGTTCAGCCCTCTCATTTGAAGAAGGCAACTGGATGTTCCTTATCTTCACAATTCTAGCCTGCACGTCAATCGTTATCACTGCGGTGTATATTCTGCGTGTGGTTGGCAAAATGCTGTTCGGTCCTATCCAAGACCAGCACCACGCCACCCTCACCGACGCAAACTGGTTCGAAAAAGTCGCAGCATTCGGCCTCATTATTTGTGTGGCGGCTATCGGTTTGTTCCCTTCGGTTTGGACAGACCTGCTCAACATCAGCCTGCCTAACTTGGTGAATCTGTTCGCCGACAAAACAATTGTAGCACCATTCTAAACAAAGAGGAGACACAAAAATGGATTATAGTCAATTCTTATTAATGACGCCAGAAGTTTCACTGGCACTCACTTTAATCGTGCTTTTGGTTGCCGACCTCGTAATGGGCGAAAAATCGAAGCAGTATTTCCAGCCTTTGGCATTGGTGCTTTTCGCTGCACACACCGCATACAACTTCTGCAGTTGCAGCGGATGTTGTACGATGGTAGGCCAGACAGAAGCTTTCTCTGGCATGTACATCACCTCGAACATACACGTGTTTGTTAAAAACATGTTGAACCTGGGTACCCTTCTCGTTTTCCTTTTCTCGTTCGAATGGAACAAGAAAGAGAACAAGAACCACATCGCAGAGTTTTACCTGCTGATGATTTCCACCCTGTTCGGTATGTACCTGATGATTTCGAGCGGCGACTTCCTGCTTTTCTACATCGGTTTGGAAACCGCTTCAATACCTATGGCAACGTTGGTTGCATTGAACAAGAAACGCAACGAATCGGCTGAAGCCGCAGCAAAATACATCCTTACTGCCGCATTCTCGTCATCGGTTATGCTTTTCGGTATCTCGCTGGTATACGGTTCATGCGGAGGTTCTCTCTACTTCTGCGACGTAGCCAAGAATTTCACCGCCGAGCCATTCCAGATTCTTGCTATGATTTTCTTCATGGCAGGCGTAGCCTTCAAGATTTCGTTGGTACCATTCCACTTGTGGACTGCCGACACCTACCAGGGAGCACCAACCAGCGTTACCGCCTACCTTTCTGTCATGTCGAAAGGTTCTGCCGCATTTGCCTTTATGGTCATCATGTGGAAGGCATTCAGCAACGTTGAAGTTCAGTCGACCCTTGTTTCATGGACCAACATTCTCTGGTGGTTGATAGTTATCACCATTACGGTCGGTAACATTTTTGCCATCCGTCAAAAGAATTTGAAGCGCTTCCTCGCTTTCTCTTCTATCTCTCAAGCCGGATACATCATGTTGGGTCTGATGAGCGGAACTGCAGCCGGTATGGGTAGCATGGTCTACTACATTTTGGTATACCTCTTCACCAACCTTGGCGCATTCGGCATCATCAGCAACATTGAAGACAAGAGTGGGAAAGTTGGCATGGACGACTACAACGGACTCTATGAAACCAATCCGAAAATGGCTGTTATTATGATGTTGGCCATGTTCTCGTTGGCAGGTATTCCTCCGTTTGCCGGTTTCTGGAGCAAGTTCTTCATTTTCGCAAGTGCCGCCCAGGCTGGTCAATACCTCTTGGTATTTATCGCATTGGCAAACACCATCATCTCTCTCTACTACTACCTGCTCGTTGTAAAGGCTATGTTCATCAATAAGAGCGACAGCCCAATTGCAACGTTCAAGAGCGACAAGATGAGTCTGATTGGTATTACCGTTTGTACAGTAGGTTTCTTGTTCCTTGGCTTCATCAGCCAGATTTACGAACAAATTATCGAATGGTCGTTCGGCATTTAACATTCCAAAGACTATATCGCACAGAAAAAGGAGAAAACTGTATGGTTTTCTCCTTTTTTTATGTTTTAGTAGCCCAATATGCGTAAATTTGTGAGAATACAAACAATCAAGAAATGAATATAACGAAGAAAGACGCCATTCAGACCCTACTATCACTATTGTTAGGTATAGTTGTATTTTTACTGGTTTACAGCCAGCTGAACATCGATGAGATGGCAGACCTGCTAAAAACCACCCATTGGGGGTTTATTGCCATACCCGTTGTGTTAAGTCTGGTCAGCTGTATTTTACGCGCCCTCCGTTGGAACCAGCTAATAGAACCAATTGCAAAAAAGCCTGCAGTAAAAAACACGTTCTGCGCCGTCATGTATGGCTACTTCATCAACCACCTGTTGCCACGGGCAGGCGAAGTAGCCCGCTGTGGAGTATTGAAAAAATATGAAGGCATATCGTTTACCGAACTGATTGGCACCGTTATAACCGAACGTGCTTTCGACCTTCTCATCATCTTCCTGATTGTATTTGTGACTATTATTTTAGAGTATGACGCATTCAGCAGCATTTTGGGAGGAATAACTATTTGGCAAAGTATTTGTAATCTTTTGGTTAATCCGTTATTATGGATTGTAGTGTCGGCATCGGTCATTATCCTCTTCGTGTTGCGCAAGAAGATAAAGCAGACCAAACTGATGGGCAAGATAAAAGAGTTGGGGAAGGGCGTGTGGAACGGGCTGAAATCGTTTACACAAATAAAGAACAAGCCCCTATTCATCATCTACTCGCTTCTTATCTTCCTTATGTACTACCTGATGCTTTACTTCAGTTTCTGGCTGTTCGACTTTACCGCCGGGCTTGACATGGAAGCCGGACTGACCACCTACGTTTTCGGCGCATTGGGAATGGTGGTTCCCGTTCAGGGAGGCATAGGCACCTATGAGTTTATGACCATACAGGCGCTAAAAATTTACGGCATTGGCGCAACTGCGGCAGGTACTTTCGCCGTACTGTCGCACCTGATTGAAATTGTGGTGAACTGTGTTGGCGGATTCGCATGCAGCATTGTACTACCATTTATAAACAAACAAAAAAAGGAAGAATAAAATGGACATTTTCCTCATCATCGTTGCCGGGGTACTTATGATTATGGCCTTTATTGGCTGCATTGTACCCGCACTACCAGGTCCTATTTTAGGGTATGCCGGCATGTGGCTGATACATATCACCAACAGAATAGAATTCAGCATGCGCGACCTGTTCATAGCCGGACTGATAACAATAGCAGCCATAGTGCTCGACTACATTGTTCCAGCCTGGTGCACTAAAAGGTTCGGAGGCAGCAAAAAAGGCGTATGGGGCAGTATTATAGGGCTGATTGTAGGAATGTTCTTCTCTCCCATCCCGTTCGGATTCCTTTGGGGACCGTTTGTTGGTGCGGTAGTTGGGGAACTGATTGCAGGGAAAGACCACTGGGAATCGCTGAGATCGGGTATGGGTTCATTTGTAGGCTTTATCTTGTCAACCGGCTTGAAGATAGCCGTTGTTGTCGCCTTCTGCGTACTTTACTGCCAAAAAGTCTGGGAAGCCTATTTCTAAATTCAAAGGTTTGGATGCCGGTTTGAAAAGCATTAATTTTGCAAAAAATAAAAACAATGCTTTTTAACACTTTCAGTTTTGCCCTATTCCTACTGGTCACCTACACCCTATATGTGTTGGTTTTCAGCAAAAACATAAAGGCCAGGAATATTTTCCTTCTCTGTGCCAGTTATTTTTTCTACTCTTGTTGGAACTTCAAACTCCTCTTCGTAATCGTAGCTGTTTCTGCTGCCGACTACTTTATGGGTAGAAAAATAGAGCAAACAAAAACCGCAGCGGCTACAGCCGACAACCAAAGTCCTGCAGAGGCCACGACTTACACACCCACAAAAGAGGCGAAAAAGTATTTGTGGATAGCCATTTTGGTTAATCTGGGCGTGTTAGCCTACTTCAAATACACCAATTTCTTTTTAGAGAGCATTTGGGACTTGCTCGGACTTTTCGGCATTGTCCACAGTCCCTATTCGGCATTAAACATCATATTGCCAATCGGCATCAGTTTCTACTGTTTCCAAGGGCTCAGTTACGTCATCGATGTTTATAAAGACAAGATAAAGGCAAGCAACAACCCCGTTACGTTCTTCACCTTTATCGCTTTTTTTCCACAGCTTGTGGCTGGCCCGATAGAACGTGCAGGCAACCTGCTGCCACAGTTCGAAAAGGCTTTCTCCTTCGACTACGAAGAGGCTAGAAGAGGATTCTTCTCGATAGGGGCAGGACTTATAAAGAAAATGCTGATAGCCGACCGTATAGCCGTTTATGTCGACGGCGTATTTGGGAATCTGGGTGAAGCAGGCGGCTATCCTTCGCTTGTGGCCCTGGTTTTGTTTGCCTTCCAACTCTACCTCGACTTTTCGGCCTATTCGCAAATAGCGATAGGAACCGCCCGCATATTCGGTTTCAAATTGAGCGAGAACTTCCGCATGCCCTACCTTTCGGTATCGTTCAAAGACTTCTGGTCGCGCTGGCACATAACGCTCACCAACTGGTTTCGCGACTACCTCTACTTCACTCTCGGCGGCAATCGGAAAGGAAAGTACCGCACATACATCAACGTGCTTATTGTTTTCGCAGTCAGCGGATTGTGGCACGGGGCCTCGTGGAATTTCTTCATCTGGGGACTTTTGAACGGCATCTACCTCGCCATCTTTGACAAGGTTTTCCATCTAGATCCAAAGAAAGTTTATGAGAAAATAGCCTGCTGCCTTGTTGTCTTTTTCGGTTGGACCTTCTCGCTGGCCTTCTTTCGAGGAGCAAACCTACACGATGCGCTACAGGTGTTAGGCAACATCGGTTTCTCGAATGCCGACACCCTATACAATTTCGGGCTGAACAGTATGGAGTTCAAATTCGCCATATATCTGATTGCCGGGCTCATGCTGATAGAGTTACTGTTAAAAAATTACGGTGAAAAAGTCAGCGACTTCTTCTTCAACAAATTCTTCATTTTCAGGTGGGCAGTCTACATTGCCATTCCAATAGCCTTGATATACCTCGGCATCTATGGAGAAGGTAACGACAACACATTCATCTACTTCCAATTCTAAAGAATGAAACAACGAAAAGACAATAAAGGTTTCCAAAGGTCGGCGAACCCTGTTATTTCACAAAGGTCACAAAAAACACCAGACAAAGAGGTGCGTCCTAACGGGAGCGGGAGTAAGCATCCGAAAAGGCTTTTTGCCAGCAAGATTCTGTTCATCCTCCTTGTTGCCTTTGGAACCGTATACTACACCGACAGTAAGAATTACTTCGAGCCGAATGTCGGTTTCCACGAGAAATTCACGATGCCATCGTTTCAGAAACTAATAACGACCGACTCGGTAGACGTATGTCTCTTCGGGAACTCGCACTTAGGCAACGGAATTAACGCGCACTACCTGTCGAATGCGCTGGGAGCGACCTGTTTCACCTTCTTCCAGGCAGGATGCGACCTTCAGGACGTCTACTACCTTATGTACGACGTGCTAAGGCAAACACACATAAAGGTGGCAGTTGTAGAGACCTATTCTATGACAAACGCATTCTCGTTCGAGTCGGAAAAAAAGAACAAAGCGGCAACTTTCAAGTTCAAAACCACGCCTACAAAAATCATAGCGACGCCATTCCTTTTCGATGTAGACGAGTATTGGGCCGCATGGTCGAGTACCGTAAGGAACCACGAGTTTATTTTCAAAGACACGGCCCAAATCAACAAGAACATAGCCGGCATAGAGAAATATCCGCCAGCAAAACGTATCTATTTGGGAGACACCGGACTTAACGAGCGCGGTATAGGGGATTCGCTTATGGCCGTTTACGATTCCCTAGGCCCGATTATGGACGGAGAACTCGTCAAAAACGACAAATACGATGTTGAGTATTTAGAGAAAATCACAAAACTCTGTAAAGAGCACAACGTAAAATTGGTTTTCCTCAGCATTCCAGAATACCATAGGAATTTAAAAGGCTACGGACATTGGAGGAAAGTCTTGTCTGACCTTATTACCCCTACTGGCTGTCCGTGGATTGACTTCCAAGCCCAATACGACACACTAGCTTTCCGGAAGGAATTCTTCCAAAACGAAAGAAGGGTGAACCAACACGTAGTTTACGCGGGTGTGCCGCACTTCTCTGCCCGACTGGCCTCTTTTTTGAGAGACTCGGTCGATTTAGGACTGCCAAACCGAACCAACGAAGAAGGATGGAAAAAGATTTTCTACGGGACAGAAGGTTATTACTTCTACAATACGCCTAATGCCAACGACACTACGGCACACACATTATGCGACTCATTGAAAATAGGTCCGGTTGTCATACAGAATGCCTATTGGTGTAAAGAGAATAACAATAAAGGGTTCTACATAAAGATCGAAAAGAATTCACTCACAAGAGAGCAAGCAAACAAACCAATGGAAATATTGGTAGAGGGCGATTTCCAAGGTAGAGCAATAAGAGCCCTGTTCAACATACTGCCTACCGATATGTTCCCCGTAAGGAACTATCTTTACAAAGTAAGTGTTGTAAACGACTTCACACCAAAAGCCATTATCGGTTTAAAGCCTCCCGTTGTAGAAGCGAAAGTCTCCAAAGAAGGCGGAAATTAAGAACAAAACTAGCGCAGTTTCACCGACCTTACGGGACGGACCCGGTCATGTCCGTCTTTTGCGCTCTGACCAATCATCAAAGTGGCAAAGTTGATGGACCAGACCATCGTTTCGTTATATTGCGAACTGCTCCAATACCAAGTTTTGGCAATTGATATTCCGCCATTGTTGCGCAACGACTCATCAATATCGTTCTTGTTATCGGCAATCTGCTTCAGTTGGGCAATGGAAGGCAGATACCAATCGTTGTGGTTGCCGCCCCTATAGTCGCAAGCCAGCTGCACCGCACGCAACTGGGCCTCACAGTTATCGAGCACATAGCCGAGAACAGCCTTCGTATTTGCCTTACCGGAAAAATCGAAATTAGCCTTATTCCACATATTAGAGTTAAAGCAACCCTCCACATCATCTTTATGCGAGCTCCAACTGCAGCCGCCTCCATTTTTCACATCCTCCATAGCCACAATGTAAACCTCAGTGCTATCGGGCGCCAATCCGATAACCACGCCACCCTCTTGTGGGAGGAATGTACCCACTTCATAGGCATCGGGCTTCATATTCGCATCAATCAAATTCGACCAGAAATCGCCATCGGGATGGTACTCGTACCTGATAGTAAGAGTTCCCTTTGTGGTATTGGTGGTCAGCATTTGCAGAATATACTTGTGGCGGTAGATTTCCACGTTCTTCTTACGTGAGGCAATGCGTTCGAAACGGTCGAAATTGATTTTTTCCGCCCTATAAGCGTCAATATCTTTCTGACGGTGCAGGCGATAAGAGACAAACTTACTGCCATCGGCACTCTGTTTTACCACAATATCTTCATCGTTGTTGTATTGCCAACTCATATCGAAAGCGTCGCCGTCAATAACCGTCGTATTTCCATTCCATCCCTTCTCCCGCATGAATTGCGGAAGCGACTCAGCCGACATATGGTAAATCCGTGTCAGGTCGACTATAGACAAAGACTGTCCCACAGCCGGAACTGCCACCAGCAGCGCAAGGAAAGCGCCTAGTAGTTTAATCATACACAAAAAGTATTAATGTGTCCATACTGCCACCCTAGAAACGAAAAGGGCCGCAATAGGCATAATGTAATTGTTCAAGTTATATAAAAAAAGGCTTAAATCCTCTTATCTCGTTCACTACAGGTCCATTTTCTGTACCTGGCGGGCAATAAAATGCAAGCGGTTCTGCACGTTTACCTCACTTACACCTCCATCGAAATCGAGGTATAGCAAATTGAGGTCAGGATACAGGTCTTTCACACGCTTCTCAATACCTTTTGCAACAATATGGTTAGCAATACAGCCAAAAGGCTGTAAGCTGACAGCAGCACGGATGCCTTGCTCCGCAAAAGAGGCGAATTCGGCAGGAATGAGCCAGCCCTCACCAAACTGTGCGGCCAAATTTACAATATTTTCCGCTTTTTTTGCGGCCTTGTTGATATTTTCTAAAGGCTCGTAATAAGAGAACACAGAAGCAGCCTTATCTATTTTCTTGCCGATATGGTTGAGCATTTTTTCACCAAACAACTGCAAGAACTTAGACTTTAACGACAATTTTTCGTCCAGATTCACTTTACTGTTATACTTCGCGTTAGGGAAGTATTGTGTAAAGAACTCGGAAAGCGGAGGAATGACCGGTTCAATGCCATGGTTAACCAACCAATCGACAACGAACTGCTGTCCATAGCTGTTATACTTGATAAACACCTCACCGACCACACCAATACGCGGTACACGGCGATGTTCTATAATAGATTCGAATCGGCCGGCCGCTTCCTTGATAAGATCAACCAGTTTTTTACTTTGTCTGTTAGCTACCAGTTCAACGGCACGTTTCAAATACTCGTCGCGCAGTCTCTTAGCCTCGCCCTTCACCTTCTCCCTAACAGCAGAGGCATAATAGACCTTAGCCAGGGCGTCACCAAAATAGACCGCATAGACCGCATCTTTAGCGGCTTTTTTCACCTCTGGCTGGAATCCGGGCTGTTCGTTTATCGTATTCATAATCGACAACGAGATAACAGGCACCTTCGGATATCCGGCAGCCACCAGGGCTTTCTTCATCAACGCAATGTAGTTAGTGGCACGGCACTGTCCACCCGTCTGCGTGATTGCAAAAACGATATTGTCGGCATCGTATTTTCCGGAATTTAGGGCCTTTATGCAGTCACCTACCACAAGAGTAGCCGGATAACAGACCTCGTTGTTCGCATATTTCAAGCCATATTCAGCCGACAAGCGGTCGCTTGGCTCCAGATTTTCAACATTCTCACCAATCAGGCCGAAAACGACAGGAACAAACGGCGACACATAGTCGTTAAAGAAAGGAACAAGAATTGTTTTTCCTTTGTCGTCGGCCGTATAGATCGAGGTAGTAACAAAAGGACGAGTCTCGCGTTGGACCGCATCTTGGAACTTCAAGCTTTCGATAAGCGAACGGATACGCAGTTTCAGCGACCCCGCATTGTTCACATCGTCTACTTTCAGTATGGTGTGTGTTTTATGTGCACGTTGGAGGATGTCGCTCACTTCGTCGAGTACAAACGCATCAGGTCCGCAGCCAAACGACGTCAGTTGCACATAATGGATATTGTCTGTCTTGTTTTCAGCAACCCACTGGGCAGCCTTCACCACGCGGTTCACATACGTCCACTGCGGTATGATGTTCACATCTTTCAGGTCGCCACTGTCTTCTCGGCGGATAACGTCCTCGGTTACCACATCAACACCGAACTGCGCTATGATTTCCGACACCTTGTGCTGCACCAGCGAGTCGGTATGGTACGGACGTCCGGCAAGCAGAATCAGCATACGGCCATCGCGCCGCGCCGACTCCAGCAGGTGCTGGGCTTTGTCTTGCAACACCTTCACATAGTTGTTTTGGGCTTCAACAGCGGCCTCAAAAGCCGCTTTAAACGTCTTCGACGAGAAATTTTTACCCAAGAGCTCCTTCAAATACCGTTTGCACTGTTCTTTCAGCAAATTGGTATCCTTAAAATTGATGACCGGAGCATCGAACGGAATCCCGTATTTTTCTTCCGGATTGATCGCACTGCGCAAAACGTCGGAATAACCAGCCACCACCGGACAGTTAAAACTGTTGTTGGTGTTCGGGTCCTGCATCTCGTAAATAACGTATGGGAAGAACAAGCGGTCAACTTTCTTGTCAATCAAATCGAACACATGTCCGTGCGCCAGTTTTGCAGGGAAACATATATTGTCGGCCATCACAGTGTTCAAGCCACGCTCATACAATTTATAGGAAGAGCGTTGGGAAAGAACAACCTCAATGTTGCATTTGGTAAACAGCGTGTTCCAGAATTGGAACTCCTCGTTCATATTCAGTGCACGCGGAACCCCCAGCCTCAAGTAAGGCTGTTTACCAGCCTCGATGCGTATGTTTTTATGAAAAACCGTTTCGTTTTTGAAGAGGTTCATATTGAACGCCATGCGTCCTTTTTCCCCCTTATTTGTATAGACACGTTCGCACTTGTTACCAGAATAGAAAATCTTGCCGTTTGCAAAAACATTCTTCAACACACGGCAATTGTTCTCACAACCCGAGCAGCGGAAAGGTTTGGTGGTGTATTCTTTCAAATCACACAAATCGCGCAACAGACGGCACTGGTCGTCACCGCTCTTTTCCTTCATACGCTTCGCATAGAGTGCACCGCCGTATGCGCCCATCAGTTCCGGATAGTTCGACACAGCCACCGTTTTACCGACCGACAACTCAAACGCCCTTACAACAGCCAGGTTACGCATAGTACCTCCCTGTAAGACAACATGGTCGCCAAGTTCGTCAACCGATTTGAGTTTCAGCACCTTGTAAAGGCAGTTTTTCACCACCGAATAGGCAAGGCCACTCGAAATATCGTCGAGCAGCGCGCCCTCTCGCAACGACTGTTTCACCTTCGAATTCATAAACACGGTGCAACGCGTACCCAGATCGCACGGATTAGTACTTGCGCATGCACGCGAGACAAACTCGTCGAGCGGACAATTCAGCGAAGTGGCAAAGCTATCGATAAACGAGCCGCAACCCGAAGAACAGGCCTCGTTGATTTCCAACCGGTTTATAGCGCCATTGTCTACAAAAATAGCCTTCATGTCTTGTCCTCCTATATCGAGGATAAACGAGACATTCGGATTCAATTTGTGCGCACCAGTGTAGTGGGCAATGGTCTCCACCATTCCGTAGTCGAGGCCGAAAGCGGTTCTCACAAGGTCTTCACCATAACCGATAGAGCAACTGCCACGGACCTTTAGCTCGCGTCCTGCAGCCTTCGCTTCTTCGTAAAGTTGCTTCAAACCTTCTTGGGCCACCTCTAACGGTCTGCCGCTACTCTTTTTATAAAAAGTGAAAAATATATTATCGTGCAAATCGGTAGCCACCACCTTGGTGGTTGTAGAGCCCGAATCGATGCCGATGTAGCACTCGTCGCTGTCGAGTTCCGCCATCGTCACCTTTTTGATGGCATGTTTTTGCTTATCGGCCTTCCACGCCTCAAACTCGGCATCGTCCTTAAACAAAGGGAGCAGGGCACTCTGCGCCCTGGCACTTGCAGAGGGTTGCTTTTCGAAAAAGTCGATGAAGCTACTTAACGGTTTCACCTCATTACCATCGGAAGCTGAAAGACTGGCTCCCCAAGCGGGGATAACCTGTGCGTGCGGATCAAGAATAATATCGTCGTCAGCAAGATTCAGTTTGTCCTTCACCAAGTTTTTCAGTGCAGGGATAAAGGCAAAAGGGCCGCCACACAAAAAAACCTTTGGAACGATGTCGCAACCGCGCGACAGAGTGGAAAGCACCTGGGTTGCCACAGCGTTGAAGATAGATATAGCAATATCTTCGCGCTTTACGTTCAGTGCAATCAGGTTCTGTATATCGGTTTTTGAGAAAACGCCACAACGCGACGCTATAGGGTAAATCGTATCGGATTTTTCAGCAAGGGAGTTCAATTCGTTGGTCGATACGTTAAGTATAGCCGCCATTTGGTCGATAAAAGCACCCGTACCTCCAGCACAATTGCCGTTCATACGCATATCGGCCTGCATATTTTTATTGAAGAAAATGATTTTACTGTCCTCGCCTCCTATATCGATAAGGGTACGGACCTGTGGGAACTTCCTTTCAATAACCTCTGTAGCCGCAACAACCTCTTGTGTAAAGGGGATATGGTAACGTTCAGACAAACCCATTCCAGCAGAACCGGTAATCTGAAAACGGACGTTCACATCACCCATTTTCTGCAATAGCGTTTTTAGGGAAACAGACAGGGTTCGGACTATATCGGCATGATGGCGCTGGTAATCGGCATAAACCACATCGCCATTCGAATTCGTAACCACTAATTTAAGTGTTGTTGAGCCCGCATCCAGACCAATATTGAAGGTTTGCATCTCCATGTAAATCTATCTTTCATTCAAATACAAAGTTCCACCCCGAAGGGGCAAACAAACTTTACTGCAAATATACAACAAACCGACCGATTTTTCTGTCAAAAAAAGGGCTATAACCATTTGTTTGTAAAAAAAGCGTTCTTCAGAACCCGCTTTCTTCAGACAAATGGGAAGAATAGCCAATAAAATGGGACTTGTTTGGCTTAAAATGAATAACTTTGCAGTGTAGGAAAATTCTCTTTATGGAAGAACAGAAACAAATGATGACTTCTTCTAAAGAAGCCAAAGACATAACGTCCCCAAAAAACGACATGAATGAGGGAGAGGTAAAAGTCTCAGAAGCCTACAATTGTGCTACCGAAACCACCCCCAAAGCATACAGTTGGGTACCCAGCCTTTACTTTGCGGAAGGCTTGCCATTCGTTATAGTAACCATGCTGGCCATAGCTTTCTACAACAAGATGGGTTTCAACAATACCGAAGTCGCATTTTTCACCAGTTGGCTTTACCTACCATGGGTTATAAAACCGTTTTGGAGTCCGTTTGTAGACCTTATCAAGACCAAACGCTGGTGGGTTTTGAGCACGCAGATGCTGATGGGAGCCGGTTTTGCAGGCATAGGACTGCTGCTTATGCAGGGTGCCAACCATTTTTTTGCCATTAGTATGATTGTTTTTTGGCTCATTGCTTTCAGCAGTGCCACCCACGACATTGCAGCCGACGGTCTCTACATACTGGCTCTTAACTCGCACCAACAGAGTTTCTATGTTGGAATCCGCAACACGTTCTACCGTTTCAGTACAATTGTCGGCCAGGGAGGTCTGCTTTATCTTGCAGGCCTGCTTGAAGAGAAAACAGGAGACATACCAATGGCTTGGTCGTGTACATTCTTCATTATAGGAGGCCTGATATTCATGTTGCGCCTTTACCACGGCATAACGCTACCAAAACCGGCAAGCGACATTTCACCCCTTCTAAACAACATACACATTGTACACACATTCTACCGCACCTTTTATAAATTCATCACCAAAAAAGGGTTCGGACTTGCATTGTCCTTCATTCTGTTATTCCGTTTGGGAGAGGCCCAGTTGTCAAAAATGTCGTACCTTTTCTTAAACGACAGCGTTGCCAACGGAGGATTGGGCATCGAAACCAAAGATATTGGCATCATTTACGGTGTATTCGGAATCCTAGCCCTGACCATAGGCGGGCTGTTGGGGGGTTACCTGATATCGAGAGACGGCATGAAGAAGTGGTTCTTCCCAATGGTTGTCTTCATGAACGTGCCGAACCTTGTTTACGTGCTGATGGCTTACTGGCAACCAGACAACTACATTCTAATCACCCTACTGTTGTGCATCGAGCAGCTGGGTTATGGTCTGGGGTTTGCCGCATTCACTCTCTACCTCATCTACTTCTCGCGCGGACAATATAAAACAACCTTCTACGCCATCAGCACCGGTTTCATGGCTTTAGGCATGATGTTACCAGGCCTTGTGGCTGGTTGGATACAAGAACACATTGGCTATACGAACTTCTTTGTTTGGGTCTGCATCTGTACCATTCCGGGCTTTATAATTGCCCACCGGTTGCCTTTTGATGAAAATTTTGGCAAAAAGGAATAGGAAAAATCAAAATAGTTGTGTAACTTAGGTAGTGAAGATGGCATATATCCATATTCTATGCCATAGGGGCTCTTATACACAGTGCCCGCCACTCTATGAAAACCAAATCAACAAATTACAGAAATATGATGAGTACAGAAGATTTATTAATGGAGATTCAAGACACCGACGAACTCCTTTACACTCAGGCGGAAGCCGAATTGATGCTAGAATACAAAGAGTCGGTACAAGATTTCAACCCACACAACGACGATGAAAAAGCAACACGTGAAGAGCTAATTGGAAAGTTCGACAAGCTCAACGCCCTCATTAGCGAGTTTAACGACCGGATTGAGCTTACGGCTAACAACCCCGCAAACCCCTCGAAGGAAGAGATTGCAGCTCTAAAACGCCTTTTCACACAGATTGAAGACCTTGATTTTGAGACCAGCGACAAATACAAATTCCTGACTGGCGATCTCAGCTAAAAGTTTAAATTCAACAAAAAGTAAAGAGGAGCACAGATTCTCACATCCGTGCTCCTCTTCGTTTTATCTTCAAGGGCTTTTTTCACTGCCCCGTCACCCAAGACCTATCTACCAGGCTAATAATAGAGTCGAACTCGTTTTTCTCATTCTCCGGATACTCGAAGAACAGCGAGAAGGCCACCCCGTTTTTAAATACGGTCTTTTTATAGTATATCTTGCCCTCTTCTACACCCGACCAAACAGCCCAATTGTCTTTATGGGCATTATAGGTATCGCTGTCGCTGCCGCCCAAAGCCAAAACCTCGTCGAACGACCCGGCATAACCCGCATAAGCTATTATCTGCGCATTTCCACGTTTGAACGTGCGTCCGTCTCCATTTTCAGGATCAGGTTGGGCAACGAAGTCGTTCGGAACGGTAACCGAGAAGAGGAAACGGTTATTGACATATTCAATTCCCGTTTTCTCTGTTTGTGCGTCTTTTTCGGAAGGGGTCGTTACGGCAACAGAGTCGGCATTATTCTGGTCCGACACGTTACTACCACCACAAGCCGACAGCATTACCACAGAAACAGGAATAATAAAAAAGCGATAATTCATATTGATATATCTTTTAGTGACTCTTCAAGTAATCTTCCATTTCGGCAAGGGTGACATCGCGCCCAACGATATTGCCGTCTTTTGAAATAAAGTAATTAGTCGGCACATTTCTGAAATTATAGGTTTGTGCCGCAGTTTGTCCGGAATCGAGCACAACCGTCCAAGGTAAAGCCGCCGCCTTTTGTTTCCAAACTTCGATATTCCGGTCAAAAGTCACCATATAGATGTCGAAGCCCTTTCCCCGGTATTTATCATAGAGCGTCTTCAGAGTCTGATTCACCTCGTCTGACATCTGCGCCAAGTAGCAGAATTCTAACAACACATTCCGTCCTTTCAAATCCGACAGTTTAACCATTTTCCCTGAAGCGTTGGGGTATTCCAAGTCAACGAAACCCGTCCGTGGCGTATTTGCCGTTGCCTGTTGAAAAGTTTCCGTTTGTTTCAGCCGCTGCACATTCTGCACCAAATCTTTAAGATAGAGCGAGCGCAAAGAAGACGGATAACGTTTGTTCCACGCATTCGCCACAACCGCAAAAGCATGGAAGTCTTCGCGTTGTACAGGTTCGAAAGGTTGCAACCCCATCGTAACTTTTTTGAATAACAGGTAGTACGAGACTGGAGAAGCCGCGTTTTTCTGAATAAATGAATTTGCCGTGTCTTTATACGCACTCACCATGGCAAAAAGGGCAGAATCGACCTTATTCCGGTCGTTTTGAGAGGTGATAAAGCGTGCCAAACTATCGTCGATACAACGAATGTAGTGTTGCCACTGCAACAGCTGTTCACTATGAACCGACCCTTTCAACCTGCAACTGGTAAACTTGCGGTCGGCCGTCACTTCTATATGTTCGGAAGAGTCAACAGCCAGCCACAAAGAAGCAGAATCGACGCGTAAGGAGTAAAATTCAGGTTCGGGACGACGCTTCCCCTTCAATTTAAACTTACCCGACGAGGCTATAGCGACCGAATCGCACACTACAACACTGTCGATGCCCTCACGCACCAGATAAGCAGTGGAGCCACCGGCCCCGTCAACGGTTCCAGTCACCACAAAGTGGTCGCTGTCGGTACAAGAAGTGAAGACTAGCGAGAGAGCCGAAACCGAAAATAAAAAATAACGTAATAAATTCATCTCAGTATATGCATTAAAAAAGGAGAAAGACAGGCTTCCTCCTTTTCTTATCTGTTTATCCTATTGACTTACTTGCCTGCCTTAGCAGCCGCTGCACGTGCAGCCTTAATTGAATCCTTCTTGTGCTGCAAGCGTTTGTAATAAGACGAATTGTCGCGTGCGAGCGTCTTGGTAACAGTAAGTTCTGGCAGATTCAAATCATATTTTTCCACCATGATGGTGTATTCATAACCCTCTTCGTAGTAGAAGTTGTTGATTTTTCCACAATACGGAGTCCATGGAGTGTTATCTTTACGGCTATAACCAGGCTTCACATTGAAACAGCGCTGATAGTCTGGTGTAATAACATACTTTTCGGCAACTTTCATATAATCGCCAGCGAATGACGGAGCAAATGCCAAAGCCATCAAAAGAGACACGAACAACTTTTTCATATAGCTAATTGTGTTTTAGTCGTTTTAAATAAATTGATTAACATAAGTTTTACACGAACGTTTATTTGAGTGCCTTTCCAAAATGGCAGGCCATAAAAAAACGCTGTTTGCGATAATGCCTTACAAATATAGAATAAACTTATATTAAATTCAATTTTTCCCCCTTAAATTTCATTGCCAAGTCCAAAAATTGGCGATGCCGGAAAGCGCAAGACGTATTTTGTCTGTGAGCAAATAGTACGGGAGAGGCTACATTTTTCAGAAAATCTTATCCACAAAGTCGATCAGTTGGTGCCCGGGTATCTGTTTATGGTGAATGCCCACTTCTCCTAATTTCAACGAGAAACTCAAGTCGGCCGAAAAGATATTCTGAAGATACGAAAAACCGGTATCGTATAAAAAGAGTCCGCGCCAGTTGGTTGACAACAAAATGAATCCATACTTGTGCTGGTAGACACAGTTAATTCTGCCATGTGTACGTCCGCCATAACAGAAGCGCACCCTGTTTTGTCCCGAAAGTTGGTACGACGAGCGGGCTCCAGTCAGGTAAGGGACCAACAGCGTACCTATCACAAACTGTCCCTGCCTCACCACAAAATTATAGCCGTATCCGCAACCGAGGGAAGCATTCAGAATTCGGTTATCCTCCGTAGGCAACTGGCTTAGAATCTCATTTGCCTTTTCCGACCTCGAGCTACTCGGGTTCAGTTTGAAACGGTTCTCACCGAACGCTACCCCACAAAGTACGGAACCGGCACTGACACGCTGGCCGCAGGAATAGGACTGCGAGAAAGCCGAACTTGCAGAAAAGTAGGTGGGATTCATAATCCATTCCAAGTTACATTTCCACTCAAAAGTTTCCAATCCGTCTAACTGTACGTCTTCAACGTTCTCGCCAATTTTCTCGGCATAACGGTCCGGGTCCAGCAATTTATAGTTACGGATATTCGATATTCCCAAATCAATCAGGAAATTGGCGATTCTGGGGCTGAACGTGAAATCGTAACCATGTGTATAGTCTGCCAACGGGTAAGAATACCCTACTCTAAGCCATTTCCAGTTCAAATTGGCGGTAAGGAAAGTTTGTACGCCGGTAGTAAAGTCTATTCGGCTGTCGAGCATTGGATTGATAGAATAGGTCGGATTCAAGACTGTGGTTCCCACTTCTATGATGGGGTCGTCGTAGCTGGGCTGTATATAGGCCTCGGCAAAAATATCCACATCATCGGCAAACTCGTCTATCGAGAAGGGATGGTCTGCCACAGGGGTATCAGGGGCTGGCATTTCTACAGCCAACGTGTCGTTAACACGGACATCAACAGCCGCGCTATCAGGCGAAAAAGCTCCCGCTGCGGGGGCGACCAACAGCGACAATGCAGTCAGGAGAATGGATATGTTCTGCTTTCCAGGATGCATCAACCGTTAAATAAGACTTTCAGAAAACCGGCATCAATTTGCCTTCAGCAGTTCCCTCGCATTCTGTATGGCGGCTTCCGTCAGTTGGTCACCACTGAGCATCCGGGCCAATTGGCCGACGCGTTCCTCTTCAGAGAGACGCCTTATATGCGACACCGTAGAATCGTCGGTATCTTCTTTATATACCATATAGTGCGAAGAGCCCTTTGCCGCAATTTGTGGCAGATGGGTTATGCTGACAACCTGCATATACCGGCCCATTTGTTGCATAATAGCCCCCATCTTAGCCGCGATATCGCCCGACACGCCCGTATCGATTTCATCGAAAATAATGGTTGGCATACCCAGCGACCGCGAGAGCACCGACTTCAAGCTGAGCATTACCCTGGCCATTTCTCCGCCAGAGGCAATCGAGGCAATAGGCAGCAAAGTACGGTCTTTATTGGCCGAAAAAAGGAACGTGACCTCGTCAACGCCCGTATCTAAAAGAGACGCCGAGGTCTCGAAAGCAACCTTTATGTGTGCGTTTGGCATGCCAAGGGTATGTAACAGTTCTTCCAGTTCGTGTTCCAACCCAGGAGCGGCCTTTTTCCTCAAATCGGACAACCTAACGGCAAGCTGTTTCAGTTCTGCCTGCTGCTGGGCCAACTGTTTTTTCAATGCAGCTATGTCCTCATCGTAAGAATCGAACTGCGTCAGCTGCTTTTCGAAAGAGTCGCGCAAGGCAATAAGTTCGCCAACACTCTCCACTTTGTGTTTCTGAAGCAAAGAATAGAGCAGACTGAGTCGCGCATCGACTTGCTCAAGGCGTTCGGGATTGGCCTCAACACTGTTTTGCTCCGACTCGAGTTCATGAGCCACATCCTTCAGTTCAATAAGAGAACCATTCAAGCGGTCGATGTCGTCCTTCACACGCTGGTAGGCACCTGCAACCGACGAAAGCGCAGAGACGGCCTCTTTCAGGTTCGACAAAACGTTGCCACTATCGCCTTCGCTAATCAGCCAAAGCGCCCTAGAAAGCCCCTCCTTTATTGATTCCGCATTCGAAAGGGTGCTTTGCTCTGCCTCCAGTTCCTGCAACTCGTCCGCCCTCAGGTTGGCATCATTCAACTGGTTGAACTGGAACTGGATGTATTCTGTATCGGAGGCCCCTTTGCTAGCAGCATCGGTCAGTTTTTTCAGTTGTACAAGACCGTGTCTGTACAACACATATTTTTCCTTATACTGTTTCAGCAGTTCGTCAGATCCAGCCACCACGTCAACCACCTTCAGTTGGAAGCCGGCATTACTGAGCAGCAGGTTCTGGTGTTGCGAGTGAATGTCGAGCAAGTGGTCTCCCAAAGACTTCAGAACAGACAACACCACAGGCGTATCGTTCACAAAAGCGCGGCTTTTCCCATTGGGAGCAATTTCACGGCGGACAACACACTCGTCGTCGTAGTCAAGGTCGTTTTCCTCGAAAAAAGGCTGCAGGCTATAGTCGCCGATGTCAAAAACGGCCTCGGCCACACACTTGGCATCGGGCACACGCAGCACACCTACATCGGCACGCTGACCCAACAACAGCCCCAAGGCGCCCAACATAATAGACTTTCCCGCACCCGTTTCACCAGTGATAACCGAAAAACCATCCGAGAAGTCGATACAAGTATGCTCTATAAGCGCATAATTATCAATGGTAAGTTTTTTCAGCATAACAAGCGGAGGAATTAGTTAGAAGTAAGGTCCTTCATTTTATTTGTTTGGGTAGGCAACACAGCCGAAAGGATGTCGTACACCTTTTGCTTGTCGCTGGCCGACGAATTGCGGAACATGTCAACCAGTTCGTTAAGTTTGCATTCTGCAAAGTTCTGCAGAGCCACCGAGAAAGGTTTTGCGCTGTTCATCGTCTGCAAGCTTGGCAACACCGACAATATCTGGGATTTACCATTCTCCACATTTTGGCTCATCATATCCAAGCCGAGCCGGTGGTAATCGTAAAACATCTCGCGCAGTCCACGCAGATTACTATCCATATAGTTCGAGATAAGGGCGTAGCGGTTGTTGTCGCTCTTGTAGGCCTGCCAACCCTCGTCTTCGCTAGAGCGTGCGAGAGCAGCCACCGTTTCTGCCTTTTCAAAATACTTTTGTCCGCCAAAGCGGCTAAAAGTATCGAAGTCGATTCCCAAGACGACATAACAATAGAAAGCCATCACCGACATCAGGTTCGACTCGTACGCATTATCGTTAAACTCAAGTTTGTCGTATTGAGCATAGTTAAACGTGAAGTTGTTGTCTTTAAAATTGAAGATAGGAGTAGCGTAACTGGAGTTGTAGACCGTGCGCGACGCCGATATCTGCAAGCTACCGCTCATAGAGTTACCAGACACGTTATCGATAGTCAGAATAAACGTGCATTCGATTCGTTCCTCGTTATTGAAGACTGCATCGGTCCACTTATGCGAATTGATGTACTCGCCCAAATCGCTCTGCAAAGTAGAGAAAACGTCTTTATTCGTACCTTCCAGTTGCTGGGTGTTCACTTCCACACGCGCATTCAACTCTTGAGCCTGCGCACCCGCCGATGCGAGGAAGCCAAGCAACGCTATAATCAGTTTGTGTTTCATTTCGTCAGTTTCTTTAAGGCGTAATCAATAATATCTTTAGCCACCAGGGCCTTGCTTTTCAGTTCATAAGGAGTCACCTCTCCGTTTCGGTCAAGGATGGTGACCTTATTGGTGTCGTAACGGAATCCGGCGTTCTTGTCGCGCAGCGAGTTCAAGACGATAAAGTCGAGATTCTTCCGTTCACATTTGGAGGCAGCGTTCTGCTGTTCATCGTCAGTTTCCAAAGCGAAGCCAATCATCAACTGTCCGTTGCGCTTGCGTCGTCCCAATTCGGCCGCGATATCCGGATTAGGAACCAGTTCCAAAGTCATAGCACCTGTTTTTTCGCGTTTAAGCTTATGTTCGGCCTGTTGTGCGACACGATAATCGGCAACAGCAGCACACAAGATTTCAACATCGGCCACATCAGACAGGGAAACAGCCACATCGAACATTTGCTGTGCACTTTCCACATCGATACGCTCAATGTTAGGAGAGACCGTCTTCAGCGACACAGGGCCAGCCACCAGTTTGACAACCGCACCACGTCTGGCACATTCTTCAGCAAGGGCAAACCCCATCTTTCCGCTACTGTAGTTACCGATAAAACGCACCGGATCTATTTTTTCATAGGTAGGGCCGGCCGTTATCATCACTGTTTTACCGGTCAAGTCCTGTTGTTCGGAGAAGAACGCGTCGAGACTTGAGACGATCGTCTCCGGTTCTGCCATACGGCCCTTTCCTTCGAGTCCGCTAGCCAAGAAACCCGATTCCGGTTCTATGATGTGAACCCCATCGGAACGAAGGACATCAAGATTGCGCTGCACGGCTTTGTGCGCATACATATCGAGGTCCATAGCCGGAGCCACGAACACAGGGCACCGAGCCGACAGGTAACTGGTGAGAAGGAGGTTATCGGCAATGCCGTTGGCCATCTTTCCCAGAGAATTGGCGGTAGCCGGAGCAATGAGGTAGGCATCGGCCCACAAGCCGAGGCTCACATGGCTGTTCCACTCTCCATTTTCAGGGTTGAAGAAATCGACCAGTATGGGGTGACGGGTGACGGTTGCCATAGAGAGCGGGGTGACGAACTGGCGTGCCAGCGGAGTCATCACCACCTTAACATCGCAACCCTGTTTGACCAACAGCCGGGCCAAAGCCGCACATTTGTAGGCAGCAATGCCTCCCGTTATACCCAACAAGATATTTTTACCTTTCAGCATAGGTGAAGTGTAAGTTAACAATAACAAAAAAAGATAAAGGGCGACTCTGTTTGGAGGCGTGCTTTATCTTTTATAACCGGGTGTACCAGCAGGTGTAAGAACCAGCAGGCTATTTATTTGTCGATGTTCACGCCCTTCTTACCAGCCAAACGGTAAGCGAGCTTGCCCTCGATAAACTCTTGGGTTGCGATAAGGGTAGGCTTTGGCAGACGCTCGTAGAAGCAAGAAATTTCAATCTGCTCGCGGTTTTCAAAAACCTCTTCCAAATTATCGTTCACAGCTGCAAATTCCTGCAACTTTTTGTCCAGTTCGCTCTTAATCTCAACAGCAATCTGGTTAGCACGTTTTGCAATTACATTGACCACCTCGTAGATGTTGGTGTCGCCGCACATCGAGTTCAAGTCGCGGGTGATGGTGGTGTTTGGAGCATTAAGCTTTTTGTAATCCATGTTATATTATTGAATTTTATTTTTATTTCTTTTCAATCCCCACATGTTTCTGTGAGTCAGCAAGAATTTCCGCAGCCTCCTTTTTGTAGGTAGACTCAGGATATTCCTGCATAAAGTTGTAGTACTCGTCGATCGTGTCGTGGAAACGGTCTTGTTTTTTGCTCTCCACACTTTCTACCGCCTGTTTGTACTTAGCCTTCAGGATGAGGAAGGAAAGTTCTTCCCGGTAAATGCTCTCGGGGAACTCACGTAAAGCGTTAGTGGCAGAAATCACACACGAGCGGTAATTGTTGCCTTGGTAATTACCCAAACGGTAATAGAGGCGAGAATTGAGGTAGGCTTTGTAGGCCAGTTTGTCGTTCAACTCCTGCCTTTTGCTTTCCACTTCGGCAACATGCTGGCTGCGGGGGAATCCCTTCAAAAACTTATCGAATTCGGTTATAGCCTTCCGGGTGCCAACCTGGTCGAGCTTAGCCTCTGGCGAGTCTTTATAATAGCACAAACCGATGTGGAATTGCGATTCCTCGGCAAAGTCGCCCCGCGGATAACTGCGCATATAGCCCGAAAAATAGCTCAAAGCCGAAATGTAGTCCCTGTTTTTGTAGTGTGCGCTACCCAACAAATAAAGGGCTTCCTCTCCTTTTTGCGTGCCTCGGAACGGAACAACCACAGCCTCAAGCAGTGTGCAAGCCTCGAGGTACTTCCCCTTTTCATAATATTCCTTCGCCTTGGCGAATTTCAAGTCGTTGTCGGTACTTTTCACCAAGCGCTGGTACTCGCCACACGAGGAGAAGAGCACCACAGAACAGAGCAATATGAGTAAATACTTCGCTTTCATTTCAAAATACAAATTTAGGCATTTATATTGAAAGTATGAAATTTTAGTTCCAAGAACTTGATTTTTTCGTGCTATGCCGTTAAAATCTAACGCTGTATTTTCTTCTTTATTATGCCCTTCATTCCTTTTTCGGTTGTTTCACGCAACAGGCTCCAGGTTTAAAAGGAATGTTCTGACAAATAATCTGTAACTTTGCAAAAAAAGCATGGACAACAACGGTAAACTGTGGAACAGCAACTATAACAAGGTAATGGTCACCAACTTCTGCCTTTACTTTGCCTTCTACATCACCATGCCCCTACTTCCCATTTATCTGAGCGAGCATTTTGGAGCCACAAAAGACACCATCGGCGTTGTTTTGGCGGGCTACACCCTCGCCGCCCTGCTGGTCCGTCCTTTCAGCGGCTACATCGTCGACAGTTTCAACCGCAGGAAGGTTCTGTTGCTGTGTCTGGCCGCTAATTGTCTGTTTATGGGCAGCTACCTGGTAGCCGGCAGCCTTTTTCTTTTCACCTTGTTCCGTACGCTGCACGGTGGTCCGTTCGGAGCCTGCACCGTGGCCAACAGCACAGTAGCCATCGACGTGCTTCCTCCGAACCGGCGCAACGAAGGCATCGGGTTTTACGGTCTTAGTAACAACATCGCCACCGCCATCGCGCCCAGCATCGGCATTTTCATCTACCAACAGACGGGCAGCTTCGAATGGCTGTTCTGGATTGCTTTTGCTGTTTCTATTGTAGGATTGGTTTGCGACTCTATGGTCGATGTGCCCCTTAAAGAGATTGTAAAAAACAAATCGAAGATTTCTTTAGACCGTTTCCTGCTAACCCGCGGTTGGATGATTGGCATCAATGTGGTGTTAGTTGGGTTCTGCTATGGTGTGTTGTCGAACTATCTGGCCATCTATGGCAAAGAAAAGTTGGGCATCACCAACGGCACAGGCACCTATTTCCTTATTCTTTCTTCGGGACTGATTGCCTCCCGGCTGTTGGGTAACAGGACCTTGAAGAAGGGACTGATTACCCGCAACTGCGGTTTGGGACTGATGCTGTCTTCGTTCGGCTACGGCCTGTTTGTATTTTGCCAAAATCCGGTTGGTTACTACATTTCTGCACTGCTCATCGGATTAGGGAACGGACACCTCTGGCCCGCTTTTCAGAACATGATGATTGGCGTTGCCCACCACAACGAACGCGGAACAGCCAACTCTACCCTGCTCACTTCGTGGGATCTCGGCATTGGATTCGGAGTTTTAGCAGGCGGACTTGTTGTCGAGTACACCGACTACCACCAGGCATTTCTGTTGATGTTTGCCATACACTGCCTTGCCACCTTCCTTTTCTGTTTAAAGACGAAAGCAGCCTTTATGGAAAGGAAGTTAGACCAGAAACTGTCCTGAAGGTTTTAGAGTTGGTTTCCTTCTACGAGTTTGCCTCCCATTTTCCGTCAATGCGAGTCGATGCCCTGGTTCTTCAAGCTTGAGTCATGACCTATAGAACATCAGCGAATGTAAAAATCCCCAACATTCAGATCCAGCCACAAGTCCAGCATCAAACAAACATCAAGGTATGTTACAGTCCGTTTTCTGACCTATACAGCGTTTTTCTATAGTCGACAATCTGCTATTTTCTGCAAATGGACAATTAAGGAACGAAATGTATTTTCTTTTCCGTTCACTATTCATTGACTCTCAAAGATATAGAAAGGTCATAGAATTATTAGCAAAGAAAAACCGTGGATTGACACGCGAGGAGATTAAAGTCTCCTTAATACACCTTTACAACTCCATCCTCAACACCCTGATTGGCTTTCCGGCACCCATATACAGGCTGTCGTCTTCAGCCGTTTCGCCAGTGTCCACAAATCCGCACTTTTCCATCACCCGTCCTGAAGCCGGATTATCTATAAAATGTCCGCTTATTAACGACTTGATGTCCGTTGTACTGCGGATGTGTTCAATCAGCAAAGCTAGAGCCTCGGTGCAAATACCCTTGTTCCAATAGGGCTTCCCCACCCAATACCCTACCGTCGGCTCGTCGGGGCGGGCTGGCAGTTTACATTCACAAGACGAGCCATAGCCCATAGCTCCTATCGCCTCGCCTGCCTCTTTCAACTCAATAGCCCAGGTAGAATCGTTATGGAATATAGTTCGGATTATTTCCAGGCTTTCGGCCTCAGACTGGTGCGGTGGCCAACCTGCCCGTGGCCCTACTTCCGGGTCGGTCGCATACTTATATAATGCTGCGGCATCGCTATCGCGCCAAGGCCGCAACAAAATTCTTGATGTTTCCATTTACTTTCGTTTTCCGGACTAAGTTACAAAAAAAGCCACTAGGAGTAAACCCAGTGGCTTTTTACGTGCATTCAATCGGTTTATTTTGCCGTCACCGCCCGGACACGTCCGGAAGACGACAAAGTAAAGTGTTCCAAATACAAGCCATTTGTAGTGAACACATAGGTTTTCAGATTCTCTCTGTCTGAAGTCGGATATTCTCCGTACAAATCAAGAGAAGAAGGCTCCGGTCCACAATCCATATGAATCTGCCTTGCAGGTAAGAAAATAGACCTACCTTCATAGCCTGGCACCTTACTGGTAAACAGGTATCCCTCTTCACGCACTAGTTCTCCCTCTTCATTGAAGACACTGGTCACTTTATCGACATAACAATTATCGAGCAGTTCTTGGAACTCTTCTTTTGATGGCAGACGCCAATCTGCCCCCCAAACCTTAGTCACCACGTCAGCGTTATAAGACCAATTATAGAGCGAATCGCTCGAAAGGTCAAGAACGCTTTGGCTCAAATTTTCAGAAGCCCAGTTGACAGAAAGACCGAGGTCAACAAAGCGGTGGTCTCCCTTTTGCTCGCTATAGTCACGGATAAAGACACGGTCGAATGTAATATCAACATCGGCATGCAGGTCGGTCAGTTTCAACCCATGTTTGGCGTGATATCCGTCCTTCCATCTGTACAAATTTTTTCCCAACCAATCGGTTGGCACATCCTCACCCTCACGCACATAAATAGAATCGTATGCGGTAGCAGGAGGCAAAATGTACTTCAAATGGACATCACCATACATCTTATCGAAATCTCCGTAAACAGGCATAGAGTCAGGGCAAATAACACGTACTTTATAATAGGTATGGAGCGAGTCGACAACAAAAACCGGATACACCGTAAGATGTCTGTCGACAGCCGTTAAATCCTCCGACCAACCATTGAAGAGCAAATTTTCCTGTGGTTTCTGAATTTCACCGACCAAGTCGCCGATTCCCTTAGCAGCCTTTCCTTCGGGCACATCCTCCACTTTCAGAATGCTGATTTTATCGGTATTCAGATAGACGACCTTGTAAGAGTCAGAATTGTTGGCGCCAGCCGATTTCAACCCGAACTTTTCGACAGCACGTTTGCGGATGACAGGACGGATTTGAGCGACCATATTCCTTGAGAACAAAGAGCTCATTTCCTTCGGTTTTTGATCCATTTGATAATCATCATCATACTGAGGGATTGGGAAACAGATACCCCAGATATTATCTTGATAATCTTTACCTAAAACAGATTCCCTTGAGCTGGTCCAATACACGCTTTGCTCAAACATAGAGATGTAATGAACTGGTAAGAAGATTGACTTATCTTCGAAACCTGCGACAGTACTGGTAAGCACATAGCCGCTTATTCCACGGTAGTTTTCAACAAACTTGAACGTACAATTCTCTATCAATTCATCCCAAGCCTCTTTGGACGGAGTCGACCACATTGGGCCCCATTTCACATAAGCGGCATCGTCGCTCGGTAACAAGTCCATCAACCCATCCTGCCGGTTGTATCTGCTACTGAATATGTCGTAAACGCAGCCTCCACCATAATAAGAGTACTTATTCAACCGATCAAGGTATAATCCCTTTCCACTTAACACGTTGAAAGAATCGGGCACACCAGATCCTCTAAAGGGGTCATCAAAACGGAAAGAAAAATCGGTAACAGGATCGGTTTCGGCCCATGCGTAATGACCGCCAAGCGAAGAATCGGTAGATCCGATGTTATTTGTAGCCCAAAGGTAGGAAAGTCCCAAATCGACGTACTCGTGTCCGTTGGCTGTATGAATCTCGTCGTTCAAGAAAACAACCGAGTCGGCGACAGCCGGCAGCGTGTCGGCCTGGCTTGCGTATTCCACAACAATCTTTCTGCTTGACGCACTTCCCTGGTAAGAGACCTTGTCGACATCGCTGACGTTAAAGCGCTGGGTCGAGCCATCGGGATAATACATTTTCATGACCACGGCCGACGACAATGCGGCCGCAAAGGCAGTAGCTGTCAGTAATAATAGTTTCTTCATAAGCTTACTTCTTCACTAGTTTAACAATCTGTTTGTCTGTCTTCAAGATGTACACACCCTTTGCCTGTGGCAGCGAGAGTTCGGCAAAGCCATCGGCAGAAGCCTGTTTCTGGCTTAACACGGCACCCGACACCGAGCAAAGCGACAGTTGTGAGCCTGTAGCCAGTCCCTCGACCCTCACGTGCCGGTTGTCGAGATAGACGACACGCAGTTCGTCACTTTTTACAGTTGGAACAGACGTGAGGTCCGACTCTGTAAAGTTAAAGAAGTCGACATCCGACAAAGGGAAAGAGGCACTAGCATCCCCCTCTACTTTCAGGCTGTCGGCAGTGTGTGTGATTTTCGGAACAGCAGACAACAGAAACGAACTCTTTGTTCCATCGTTCTTTTGAATCGTGACGTAAGCATTACCCGCCACTACCGGAACACTCCCGGCTATCGCCAGGGATATGCCCATCAAACATTTTTTTAAATTCATAATCAGTTAGATTACATTAATACTTTTCTTCATAATAAGCGAAAGCTAAAATCCTATTACAACAACAAATATACAGATAATTTTTATCAACACATTTTACAATTCAAGAATATTCTCTTGCCGAGCACAACTTTTCTTACTCGGTTAATATTTCAGAAAACAATCATAAATTTCTATAGATAAACAACATGCCGAGCAGACTTTACCGTAGTATGTTAACAAACGGGAGGTTCTGGTTCTATAAGAAAATGCCTTTGTTCCAGAACGGTTTAGCCACCCAAAATCCGGGCATCGGTTCATTCGGCCGTGACGGCAGTTTACAGTTACACGAAGGGCCATAGTCCGTAGCAGCAACAGCCTCTCCAACCTCCTTCGACTCAATAGCCCAGGAAGAATCGTTATGGAATATAGTTCGGATAATCTCAAGACTTTCGGCTTCAGACTGGTGAGGCGGCCATCCGGCACGGGGTCCAACCTCCAGGTCGGACGCATATTTAAACATGACCGCAACAAGATTCATTGGTTCATCATTTTTCTATTTTTGATGTGTTTTTTGTTCCTTTATTTTTAGCACATAATTTAGTCTTGCAATGAGGACAAAAGCACTTGCAGTTGTCTCCATTCTCAACAGAAGGATCCATAATATTGACTAACCTTCCTTCATTATTTAAAGCATATATCAAATACGGGAGTTCTCTCATTTATAAAACTTATAAATCACACAGAACATGGTAAATATTTATGGTAAAGCGGATTGATCTCACATGGAATAACACATCGTCAAAATCCTATAAAAGTTGATGTTTACTTCATAGGACCAAGTTTTTTGAGATGTTTTGCCACAAAAACCTCTTTTGTTTTCGACCAATAAGAAATAACATCAGGCACACGATTAGCAGGAGATATCTTCGAAGTCCTTTCACGGTGAGACATTTCTAAATCAAACCATTCATTTACAATAATCACATCATCATTCGGAGACTTTAAATTTGTTTTGTTTGCCGTGTATGCATCGTCGACTTCAATTTGCATCATCTCTGATGTTAACATCTTTTCTCACAAGTTCACATCATCCTTTGTTGGATTTTTTATATTACCAAAAGAACCGACCCATATTCTTAAGGAATCTGATCTTTCCTGCAGTTCCCTTATGTGATGATTAGAATTAGAAAGACGATCCTCTACATTCTGTCTAAAGGTTTGTCCACAATAATACGTATATTTCTGATGCCACTTTTTCTTTCCTTGCAACAAATACAAATAACATTCTTCGTTTTCTTCTTGCCGCCACTTTTTCAATTCATCAACAGAGGGAAAAGGGCCAAACCACTGTAAATAATATACGTTTACCATATAACTACTTTATCGTTTTTGTTTAACACACTGCAAATATAACTGTAAATAATATACGTTTACCATATAACTACTTTTATTCTTTATTTCGACAATATGGGTATTTCAAGCCCAAGACCTTCCAATCTTTCGCATAATACCTATAAGCAGCAGGCAAAAACTCGTCAAACTTGTTGACAAGCGAATCCTTACTCAATTCTGCTCCATTTTTGTAGCCAGAAAGAATATAGTCCACTTTGTTTTCGGATGTTTTGTTATTTAATAGGTTGTAGCGGTTAACAGCATTCTCTGCCATATGGGGGGCATTTAACTCCAAATCACTAATTTTAATCAATTTCGGGAATTCACCAGTGAGTCCATCGACAGAATGCAGTCGGTAAAGTTCGGAACAAGCCCATGGTCCTTCAAGGTTCTTTCCCGTGTGCACATTCTTCAAACCACGAATTAAGATGCCTCCAAAGTAGCATTTATCGTCAAGAACTGGTTTGCAGACCACTTTCTTCTGCGAATTTTCGACTTCAACCATCTCTATATGACTCTCGAACGTCAAATCAATGTCTCCGAAGTTATTGATGTACCATTGCATGGCAAGACAACGACGGGGATGGGTAATAATATCTTGATGATTCTTGGCATAAAAATAGAACTCGATTTCGGTAAAGAAATAGCAGTCTTGGCCTTTTACGATTGCGTAGTCCTCTATAAGTAACTTGGCTATTTCATCGAACTGCGTTTTATAATTTCCGACCTCTCCAGGTTTATAGTTTTCAAACGCCTCTGGTTCAATCGACAGCAGTTTTTTTAGTTTATCCATGAATTCGACCTCAATTTTCGTTTTATACAAATATATAATTTAATATCGGACGACATGCATTTCGACTTCACAAAAAAAAGCCACCGGGGAAGTCCCTCCCCAGAGGCTTTCCATCGTTATAACAAATATAATTACTTTGCAGTTACGGCACGGATGAAGCCCCAGCCCCTAATATCGTAATAATCGAGAATTGACACACCTTCACCGTCAAACAAATAAAAGCTCTCGCCATCTTCCCCTTTTGAAGAGGTCAGATAAACACCACTCAGTTCAAGGCGTTCTGGAGCCGGTCCACAGTTGACAATCATCTCCCTTGCTGGAAGGAAGATAGACCGGCCTTCATAGCCAGGCACCTTGCTGGTAAACAGATATCCGGCCACACCAACAGAGTAGTCAATCACACCATCTTCGTTGAAGACACCATTTACCCTATCAATATAACAGTTATCTATCAATTCTTGGAACTCTTCCTTTGTTGGCAGGCGCCAATCGTCCCCCCACTGTTTTGTAGCTATATCGTCGGTCCACAGACATTTCTTCAAGGAGTCTTTCGAAACATTCACATCGTCCGACAGATTACCGGAAGCCCAGTTGACAGAGAGGCCGAGGTCTACATAACGGCGATCGCCTTTTGGCTCACTATAGTCCTTGAAAACCACACGGTCGAGTGTGATGTCGAGATTGGCGTGCAGGTTGGTAAGTTTCAAATCATGCTTGACATTATACCCTCTAGCCCATCTGTACCTTACTTTTTCCAACCAATCGGAAGGGACATCTTCTCCCTCACGCACATAAACAGAGTCGTAAGGGCTGCCAGGTAAAAGCGTACGGTTCTCTTTTCCCGCCTGGTCATACCATATCATTGTATCAGGACACAGGATACGCACTTTATAGTAAGTGTTAGCCGTATCTACTACAAAGACTGGATAAACAGAGAGGCTTCTTTCTACAGACGACAAATCGGCAGACCAACGGTTGAAGACCAAATTCTCCTGCGGTTTTACTATCTTCTGCATAAAATCGCCCTTTCCTATAGCTGCCTTACCTTCGGCAACCTCTTCCACTTCCATGATGCTGCTTTTATCGGAATTCAAGTAAACAACCTGGTATTTTTGTACGCTACCCGCCGACTTCAAACCGTATTTATCGGCCATGCGCTTATGAATGACCGGGCGGACGTGGGCTGCCATATTTTTGGAGAATAACGACCACATTGTATTAGGAAGGCTGCTACCGAAAAACTTGGAATCGGGAGTCGGGAAACAGACTCCATAGGAATAAATTCCATAATAATCGGCAGACGGTTCGAGCGTATTAGTCCAATATATACTGTGTTCATACGGATGGTACTCACCACTATTGTCTTGGACCATACCTAATTCAACAGGAAAAAACACTGATTGGCCTTCAAAGCCAGGCACTTTACTCGTAACAAGATAACCACTCTGTCCCTGATAGTCTTCGTAGTACTTGAATGTACAGTTGTCTAGCAACTCCTGCCATGCGTCAGCGGACGGAGTCGACCACATAGGTCCCCATTTTACAAAAGCGGCATCGTCTTCAGCCAACAGGCTTTTCAGCAGGCCACCATTGGTGTACCTGATATCGAAATCCGAAAAGACGCAGCCAATGCTTCTTTCCGTATATTTATGTCTATGTTGAATAACAAATCCCTTTCCGCTTTGTTCATTTAACTTGTTACCGTCGAAAGAGCTTTTCCATCTATACTCCAAATCGTCAGAAGGTTCAATTTCAGCCCATGCGAATTTTCCACCGAGAGTATAATCGGAAGCACCGACATTGTTGGTAGCCCAATAATAGGAAAGGCCCAAATCGACGTATTCGTGCCCGTTGGCCGTATGAATTTCGTCGTTCGTGAACACAACCGAGTCGGCAACAACCGGCAGAGTGTCAGTATGGCTGGCGTATTCCACAACCATCTTTCTGCTTGACGCATTCCCCTCATAAGAGACCTTGTTCACATCGTCGATGTTGAACCTCTGCGTTGTACCATCGGGATAATACATTTTCATAATCATAGCCGACGACAAAACTGTCGCAAAAGCACCGGCTGTCAGTAGTAATAGTTTCTTCATAAGCTTACTTCTTCACTAGTTTAACAATCTGTTTGTCTGTCTTCAAGATGTACACGCCCTTTGCCTGTGGCAGCGAGAACTCGGCAAAGCCATCGGCAGAAGCCTGCTTCTGGCTCAACACCGCACCCGACACCGAACAAAGCGACAGTTGTGAGCCTGCAGCCAGTCCCTCGACCCTCACATGCTGGTTGTCGAGATAGACAACGCGAAGCTCATCGCCTTTAAGTGTAGGAACAGATGTGAGGTCAGACTCTGTAAATTTGAAAAAGTCGACATCCGACAAAAGGAAAGAGGCACTTGCATCTCCCTCTACCTTCAAGCTATCGGCAGTGTGTGTGATTTTCGGAACAGCAGACAACAGAAACGAACTCTTTGTTCCATCGTTCTTTTGAATAGTGACGTAAGTATTACCCGCCACTACAGGAACACTCCCCGCTATCGCCAGGGATATGCCCGCCAAACATTTTTTTAACTTCATAACCAGTTAGATTACATTAATATTTTTCTTCATAATAAGCAAAGCCAAAACAAAGCTATAACCCTATTACATTCGCAAATATAAAAAAAATAGGAGAACAAAAAAACAGAAAAAAGGCAGAAAAATTACACATCAACAAATTTTCTCGGGCAACAAAACTAACCGACGAGATTTCCATTACGCAAAGATAGGTCCGCAAACAAAACAACAACAGCAGTAAGCGAAACACCACTTACCGCTGTTGCTTTATTTTACATTTTGTGTATTTTACTTAAAGCAGATTTCTCACTTTTTCGACCACCACCTCAGGAGGAATACTATTCATACAGGGATAGTCGCCCTTTTTACACGGTTTGTTACCATAAATAGAGCAAGGACGGCAATCCATATCAATCTGCACAGCGTTCGCCAAGTTCTGTCCGAAACCATTAAAACCCGCATACGGATGAGTAGCGCCCCATACGCACACCACCGGTGTGTTTACCAGCGATGCCAAATGCATATTGGCAGAATCCATACTCACCACCACCTTGCAAGCATTCAACAAATGCAGTTCGGTACTTAGCGGAAACTTTCCAGCCAATGAAATGGTAGATGGGATAGCTTTCTCCCAACCTTCGAGAACGGCTTTTTCCTTCGGTCCACCGCCAAACAGCAGTACCTCCACACCGGGCAGAGCAGCCAACTGGCGGACGACCTGCTCCATCTTCTCAACCGGATAAATCTTACCCTGGTGTTGTGCGAATGGAGCCACACCAACCCAAGTACCTTTTTTCTCGAAAGGAAGTTCGAAAACCTCATTTTTAGGGAAGAGGCCCTGAAAATTGACCTCCACACGATAGCCAGCCGCGGCGAAAGCCTCGCAATAACGGTCGACCGACGACTTCAGTTGTCTTTTCCCGTCACCGCCTTCCTTTACCAAGGCCTTTTTCTCGGCACGCCCCTTATCGATAACCGAAACAGGGACGCCCGTCAGCCGGTATAGTTTGCGGAGCACCTTGCTACGGAGCACATCGTGCAAGTCGACCATCTGGTCGAACGTATAGTTTTTACGCAGGAAACGGAACAGTTTGAAGATGCCACCAAAGCCCTTATAGGTCTTTTTCGTGTCAACACCCACAAAACGGAGACGGTCGATGCCGGCAAACATCGGTTCGAAGCGGGGTGTGCTCAACAGCGTCACTTCCACATCGGGATGTTGCTGTAGCAGACTGGCCAAGACGGGAACCGTCATCGCCACATCGCCCATAGCCGAAAGCCGCATTACTAGAATCCGTTTCATCTGCCTACATTCAGTTGTTATTACTTCTTGCCGTAAAGGACAGGGTTCAAATTAGGGTCATTGTACATCTTCATCTGCTTGTAGACCTTCATATAACGGTCACCATTCTCAATATCGGTCAAAAGCTGGTCGATGGCGGTTGAAAGGTCAACGCGCTGTTCCAAAAGCACGTCCAGCTTCTTCTGGCAAGCGGCATGCTGTTCGGCAGAGACATCGGTACGTTCGGCCTCGACACGCATGTGGTAGATTTTAAGCGCCAGAATAGAGAGGCGGTCAATCGCCCAGGCTGGGCTTTCGGTATTGATGACAGCGGTAGGCTTCACCTTCACACCCTGGTATTTTTCCCAGAAGTAGCTGTCGATACGCTCAACCAAATCGGTACGGTCCTGGTTGCTCTTATCGATGCGGCGCTTCAAAGCCAACGCCTCAACAGGATCGATTTCAGGGTTGCGGATAATATCTTCCAAGTGCCACTGAACCGTATCAATCCAGTTTTTTAAATATAGAATGTTATCGATGGTTTGCGCAGGATAAGGGTTGTTGATAGGAGCGTCAACATTGTCGGTCTTGTGATAGTCAACTATAACCTGATCGAACAATTTGTTGGCATCGGATGTGAAGCTCATATTAAATCTTAATTACTATTTTTAATTTTCTTACAGCCAACAAAGTTAGCATTTTTTTCGGTGAGAACGGCCATTTACTGCAAAAAAGGAACGCCTTGCCACCCGAAAGGCGGCAAGGCGTTGTTTCCAGGGGGGTGTCGCATCAGATGGTAGCTTCCACCACATTCACCACATAGTCGCCCAACTTCTCGCACTCTGAAATGAAGTCAACATAATAAACCCCAAGCTGGTAGTTGTAGAGGCCATTGTTGATATCGGTAAGGTTCTGGTTCTTCAACTGGTTGCGGTAGTTGTTGATTTCATTTTCGATATTGTTCGACGCGTTGATATCGTGCTTTTCCGGGAATTTTTCCACACAACGGGTCATCTCCACCAGCGAGTCGTCGACCAACCTCATCATCTCACCAATATGAGCCAACTGTCCGTCAGTAAATTTGGCATTGTTCTGCCGGCAACGGTTTACGGTTCGGGCCAAGTTGTAGCACGAATCGCCAATACTTTCCAATTCGGAAATTTGGCGGAGCATCTGCTGCATATTCGATTTTGACTCGTTCGACAAGCGTCCCTCGCTCACCTTTTTCAAATACTTGGCGATTTCCACCTCCATATTGTCGGCAATACTCTCATATTTCTCTATACGTGAGAACAATTTGTTAAAATCCTCGTCCTTTTCAATTTTCAGCAAGTCTTTCACCAAATTGAACATACGGTGGCAACGTTCGGCAAAGTTGTTGATTTCCTTCTGGGCTTCCAGAATTGAGAGTTCGGCCGTAGAAGGATAACCAGCAGAAATATAGCGCAAGCGGTACTCTTCGTCTTGCTCCTTCTGTGGCAATACTTTGCACACAAAGGCTTCAATCTGGTTGACGAACCAAATCAGCAACAAGGTGTTCATAATGTTGAATGCCGTATGGAATGCCGAAAGTTTATACAAATCGTTGCTTTCCACACCCATAAAGTCGGTCACGAACCAGCTGATAGCGTTGCAGGCCGGATAGAAAACAATAAGCACTACCACCACACCGAAAACGTTGAAGAACATATGGGCCAGAGCAGCCCTGCGCGCTTGGGTATTAGCGGTGAGCGAAGCCATAAAGGCCGTTATAGTTGTACCGATATTCTGTCCCATAGCCAAAGCCGCAGCCTGTTCGAAGCCGAAGCCCGGAATGTGCATATCGAACAACATGAGGGTGATGGCCATAGTGGCCGCCGACGCCTGCACCAGCATTGTTACCAACGCACCCACTATCACAAAAAGAATAATAGTCAGGAAACTGTCGCAAGGGACATGCGACAACATGTTGGCGACAATTTCACCAATTCCCATATTCGAAGCGGCGGTCTGCAAGTAACTCAACCCCATAAAGAGGAAAGAGAAACCGAAGACGAACTCACCGATATTCTTACGTTTCGACTGACTGGAGAAAATGAGGGGCAAAGCAAGCGCCAGCAACGGAATAGCGAAAGCCGATATATTCACCTTGAAACCGACAGCCGAGATAAGCCATGCGGTGACCGTGGTTCCGATGTTGGCACCCATAATCACGCCAATAGACTGTTTCAACGTCATGAGTCCTGCATTGACAAAGCTGACCACCATAACGGTAGTGGCAGAAGACGACTGTATGAGAGCCGTAACCAACAAACCCGTCAGTACGCCCATAACACGGTTTTTCGTCATAGCCGCCAAGATGTTACGCAAGCTGTCACCAGCGAATTTTTCAAGGCCCTCACTCATAATCTTCATACCGTAAAGAAACAGGCCTAACGAGCCGACAAGGCTCAAGATGTTGACGATTGTGTCGATCATAACAAAATAAAGCTTTTATATTCTACTATCATTTTCTAGGAACAACATTGCAAGAGAAAAAGGGTGGGAATCCGAATGCAGCGTTTCACGCTACATTTTACGGATTTCCACCCTTCTGTTCTTTTGATGTTCATCTTCCGTCTTTGCGTTCTTTACAACTAGCCCACGCTCACCGAATCCGGTAAACAACAGGTTCGACGTAGGGACCCCTTTGTCGCGGAGTGCCCTAAAGACACTCTGCGCACGGCGCACCGAAAGATTTTGGTTGTATTTGTCGGTTCCCCTTTCATCGGTAAACCCGTATATCAGGAATTTAGTCTGGGGTTCCGATTTAATATATTGTACAATTGCATCCAGATCGGTCGCATATTTGTCGTTCAGATGGTCGTCATCTGAATCGAAATAGAAGATGACCTTACTCTCGGTCTTCGCAACATTGCTGGTCAGCATCTGCGCCCTTTTATTCTCATCGACCGAATTGAGCGCAACCCACAAAACACTGTCGGCCTTGGCCTTGGCAACAGAGTCCAGCCTCATCAGGCGGTCGTGTTCCAGTTTTTCACCCCGAGCAAGAGCCGAATCAGCCTCCGCTTCAGTCATTGTACGGAACACATAAGGGAGGACATCATAAGGGCTGGCCACATCTTTCGGGAAAGTTTCAGGGATATCTTTGAACGAAATCCCCGCCTCTTTCTTCTCACGTCTGACAACCTGGGCTTTAAATATATTATCGTCACAAACCTGTCCGGGACGTGTTGGGCAGCGGTCAGAAATAAGGTGTGCCCTATCGCCCACCACAACAATTCCAATCTCGTCGCTGGAAGGACTACTCAAAACGGAAATCCGCGCCACAGGCTGTTCTTCCGTCAAATCGACATAATAAAGGTTGGCCCGCTGGTTTTCGGCACGGTTCGACGAGAAATAGAGCAACGAATCGCCCACCACAAAAGGGTGTTCCTCGTTCGCATCGGTATTGACCGGAAGTAGATGGGGCGCCAGCCACGTATCTTCGGGACCACGGTCGGCATACCAAAGGTCTAAATCGGTCCGTCCTTTCGAAACGGCGGCAAAATAAAGCCGGTCACCGCCTTTAGCAAATGTAGGGTGATAGATGCGTTGAATTTTTTCCGGTTGCGACAAGGCATCGTTGAAAGGATGGGTCACTTTCAGGTTTACGCCCTCCATTTTCAAGCGTTTGTGGTTAGTCCAACCATTATCTTTCCAATAACTGTAATAGAGTTTCCCAACCGACGAGAAAATAAGTTTGTCGGCATGGTCGTCGTATGCGAATTGGTCATCGACAGGTAGATGTTCCAACTCACCCGCCACCCAGAAAGGATCGAGCTCCGACGATTTAGAGACAGCCACGACATAAGCCGTATCGTTACGGAAAAAGATGACCTGTTTACGTTTGTATAGCGAAAGCCCTTTTTCTACACCATAAGTATTGATAGAAGAGCAAAACAGCTCGTTATCTCTATCGAACGGTTCCTCTGCAGCCCAAATCGGGAAAGAGAGCAGCGCCAACGCCAAAGAGCAGAAACACTTCATCATCATCTCTTGTTCATTTATATTAGGAAAGCCTTATTCTTTTTTGGCACCCGTCTTAGCCGTTGTTTTCTTTGCAACTGTTTTTTTGGCGGAAGCTTTCGTTGTAGCAGCCTTGCCTGTAGCAGCCGATGTTTTTTTGGCGCCGAAACGTTTTACCGGTTTTTTCTCGCCCTGTTCCTTTATTATTTCCTGGCACTCGGCAGCAGTCAGTTCCTTGGCATCTTTGTCTTTAGGAATCTTATAGTTTGCGCCGTTGTAGGCAATGTAAGCCCCATAACGTCCGTTGCAGACCTGTATGCCCTCAGCCACAAAGTCGGATATAATCTTGTTCTTTTCAGCCAAACGTTTTTCTTCAATGAGTTCAATAGCGCGTTCAGCCGTAATCGTCATCGGGTCGTCGGTCTTTTTCAACGAGAAGAAACTGCCATCGTGTTTGACATAAGGTCCAAATCTGCCCTCAGCCACAGTCAGCACTTTTCCCTCATATTCGCCAATTTGGCGAGGGAGACGGAACAAGTCCATAACCTCCTCAAACGTAATAGTATCGAGGTGTTGGTCTTTACGCAACGATGCGAAACGCGGTTTTTCCTCATCATCGGCAGAACCGATTTGTGCGACAGGGCCGAAACGGCCAATCTTCACAAAGACAGGCTTCCCCGTACTAGGTTCCACACCCACCTGCCTTTCACCCACCTTAGGTCCTTCCTGTTCGGCAACGTTCAGCACCGTAGGGTGAAAATCTTTATAGAACTTGTCTATTGTCTTTGTCCACTCCTCGTTACCAGCTGCAATCTCATCGAAATTCTTCTCTTCCTCAGCGGTAAAGTTATAGTCCATGATATTTGGGAAATTCGCCATCAGGAAATCATTCACCACCGTACCTAAGTCGGTAGGTCGCAGTTTCCCGTGTTCAGCGCCAAACACCTCTTTTTTATCTTCATCAGAAATAGAGCCACCTTTCAGTTCCAGGAGGTTGCAGACCCTTTCCTCGCCCTGCACATCTTCCTTCACCACATATTCGCGGGCAACAATGGTAGAAATAGTCGGGGCATAGGTAGAAGGTCGTCCTATCCCCAAAGTTTCAAGTTGTTTTACCAGACTAGCCTCGTTATACCGGTAAGGAGGTCGGGTGTAGCGCTGCAAAGCCTCAATACTGTCAGGCATTTGCAACAATTGTCCCACATTTACAGGCGGAAGCAACGTATTGTTACTGTCTTCTGCATCGTCAACACCCTCCATATAAACCTTTAGGAAGCCATCGAAGACGACAACCTCACCCGAAGCCACAAACTTGCGGTTGTCGGTTGAGACAGAAATTGTTATAGTAGTAGTTTCCAGTTGGGCATCTACCATCTGCGAGGCAACCGTACGTTTCCAGATAAGCTCATAAAGCCGTTTTTCGTCACTGTTGCCTTCAACAGTCGGCTTGTTCACGTAAGTAGGGCGTATGGCTTCGTGCGCCTCTTGTGCACCCTTTGCCGTAGTATGGAAGCTGCGGAACTGGTGGTATTTGTCACCATATTCACTAATAATCTGCTCTTTACAGGTATTTACAGCCAGTCCCGAAAGGTTGACCGAATCGGTACGCATATAGGTTATTTTACCGCTCTCGTAGAGGTGTTGGGCCACCATCATGGTTTTCGAGACAGAGAAACCCAATTTACGGGAAGCCTCCTGTTGCAAAGTAGAAGTGGTAAACGGCGGAGCAGGATGACGCACAACAGGCTTTTTCACCACATCTTCAATAGAGAAGGAGGCCGACTTGCATTTTTCGAGGAAGTCGAGCGCCTCTTGTTTGCTTTTCAGCTGGCTGTTCAACTCCGTTTTCAAGTGTTGCGACTTTCCCTCGGCATCGGTCAGTGTAAACAGAGCCGACACCTTATAATAAGCCTGAGGAACAAAAGATTTGATTTCACGTTCACGGTCAACCATTAGCCGGACAGTCACACTTTGTACACGGCCGGCAGAAAGCGAAGGTTTCACTTTGCGCCACAGGATAGGAGATATTTCGAATCCGACTATACGGTCAAGTACACGGCGGGCCTGCTGGGCGTTAACCAGCGCCATATCAATTTTGCGTGGATTAGCCACTGCCTCGGTAATCGCCGTCTTAGTTATTTCGTGGAAAACAATGCGCTCATAGTTGTCGGGCTTAAGTCCGAGCACCTCGTACAAGTGCCATGCAATGCTCTCTCCCTCGCGGTCTTCATCGGAAGCAAGCAGCACCTTGTCAGCGCCTTTAGCCGCCTTTCGCAATTCGGCGACCAGTTTGACTTTATCGGAAGAAATTTCGTAATCGGGTTGGAAATTATTATTCACATCAATGCCAAGTCCTTTTTTTTTCAAATCACGCACGTGACCCATACTTGAGGTAACAGCATACCCATCACCCAAAAAGTTGCCAATTGTTTTAGCCTTGGCTGGAGACTCGACAATTACTAAATTCTTTTGCATAGTATTAACATCTATAAAGGGCCAGAATGATAGACAAACGCCCAATATCCATAACAATGGAATTTAAATTTTGCGCAAAGTAACAAAAAAGAGTGTGTATACACCAAAAAAAATTATTAAAAAGAGAAACACATACTATAATATATGTGTTGGTTGCAGGCTTACCGTTCCCACAAAAAAGTGCATTTATACAATTATAACCAGAAAGGAGAAGACATTGCATACAGCAGGTTTTCCACGGCACTACAGGAGTTTTTCGCGCAAACTTTTTTTTGTTAAAAAGCACATCATAAATGTTAAGACACATTAGACTTTTTCAATAATTATTCACAACTCAAAAACGTTCCTCCGAATGTCCACTAGTTGCGAATAGCAAAACAACAAATTGATTTTCAACCAACTAAATAAGCAAAAGGCGATGCGAATGGCAGAAAAGTCGATTTTATGTTGTACAACATAAATAAATAATTTCATATTTATTTTAGAGAGTTTAACTTTGCGCCGTGCAAGAAACAAACGGAGGCATCAAAAAAACGACGTTTGCTTAATCTGATACCAAATTCTTGCTAAGTTATAAAATATGACAAATAATAGGGTTCTGGCCAGGCGAGAAGCTTGGCTAAAGAACACGTGTTTTTGTCAAAAAATAAAAACGAAGGAGGAACAACAATATGAAGTTTAAGAGCATCATTCTTGGTGCGTTAGCACTAACGTTCGCCGTGAGCGGACAGGCTCAGAAACAGAAAAAAGACGGAAAACAATATGCGAATGCTGTGAAGCAGGAACAAACCAAGTTCTCCCAATTTTCAGAATACGAAGAAGACATGTATCCGGCCAACGAGCTCTATTCCTCAGTCTGGGTAAACGAACGGGTAAATCCATACAATGTAACGCTACCCGACTCATTCAAAATTGTTGTGTCTGGCTTCGAATCTCCGATAGAGACTGTCCACAACCCTGAAGTCACATCAGAATATGGTCCCCGTTGGGGCCGTTTCCATGCAGGTATCGACATTGCTGTACGCAAAGGAGACTCTATCCGCGCCGCTTTCGACGGACAAGTGCGAATTGCGCACCATTTCGACAAGAAAGGCTACGGCTGGTACGTGGTTATTAGACACGACAACGGACTTGAGACGCTTTACGGCCATCTTTCAAAGCCGCTGGTCAAGAACGACCAACACGTGAAGGCGGGTGAAGTTATCGGCCTTGGTGGGTCGACCGGACGCTCAACAGGCCCACACCTCCACTTCGAAACCCGCTTCCTGGGTGTTCCGATGAACCCGAGAAACATTATTGACTTCGATGCCAACGTTATTTATGCCGACACCTACACCATCGACAAAGTCAATTCTTTCAACGAATACAACCGATTCCACGGACTCTACAGAAGTGCACGCGGCAAACGCCATGCTGCCGTTGCAACATATACTAGAGCCGATGGTCACAGCATACATGTTGTAAAAAGTGGCGACAATTTAAGCCGCATTGCCAGAATGTACAAAACATCGGTTGCGACCCTCTGCCACCTCAACAATATTGACAGAGACGCCATTTTAAGTCTCGGCAAAAAGCTGATTGTCAAATAGCACGTCCTTCAAAAAGTACATATTAATTAATAAAGCCCCCGCAATCTGAAAACAGATTGCGGGGTTTCTTTTTCACACCTCAGTGTTGCCAGACGAACAAGCCAACCGAAGTTGCCAACTTACGCAGCAGTTCAACAAAATCAGGCGTTGGATTGTACACAGCCAGTGAACTACAGTCCCTTTCCAACACAACAAGAACCGTCCTGTTCAAGAAACACACATAGAGCATAGAAGTTTCGAAAGTACCACGAGCCAGACAAGCGCAAACGCTACGTTCAAGGGCGGCAGGGTCGGGATTCAACGTCCAACATTCTCCATCGGTACTTGTTTCAAGGCTATAGTAACAATACAGTTTCAACAATAAGTCCAAAAACTTCGTACTAAAATAGGACGGACGTCTCAAGAAAAAGTTTTCTACATTAAAATACTGGCCATCAGAACCTTCTGGCACCTGTTGGGGAATAAAGTCCACAACAACATAAGGTTTTTCCAACAAATCGTCGACACACATAGCATTCATCTTCTTCAACCGTATATAGTAACAGCATGCAGCAGCTCGCAAGAGCGAGAGCGCCAAAGCCCGGCACCGCTTACCTGCAAAAAAAGAGGATGCGTCGTATTCAACGCATCCCCGGCAATGATAATTATCTAAAAAGCAATAGAACGTCGAAAAACATCACCCTATCAGTTTGTTGGTGTTAGGGTCGGGGAAAACCACAGAAGGCTTAAAAGTCTTGGCCTCTTCAAAATCCATCTGTGCATACGACATAATAATGACAATGTCGCCCTTCTGGGCTTTACGGGCAGCGGCACCATTCAAACAGATGACACCAGAACCACGTTCACCAGGGATGACATAAGTTTCAAGGCGCTCGCCATTGTTGTTGTCAACCACTTGGACCTTCTCGTTAGCAATAATGTTTGCCGCATCCATCAAGTCCTCGTCAATGGTAATACTGCCGATGTAATTCAGGTCAGCCTCGGTCACCCTGACACGGTGGATTTTCGATTTTAAGACTTCAATAAGCATTATTTTCAGGCTTTCTTATATTGAATATTATCGATAAGACGGACTTCACCACAATAGACTGTAATGCAGCCGACAATATTATCGGAATCGTTCCAATTGGAAACCGGTTGTAAAGAGAGGGAGTCCGCAATTTCAAAATACTCCACTTCAAGACATGGCTCGCTGTTAATTTCATCACACACCCATTTCTGGACTTCGGCAACCGTCATCGAACCCATCTTTTTCACACTTTCAAAAAGCGTTTTCGAAATACGGAGGGCATGCTGGCGCTCATCGGCAGACAAGCGCATATTGCGGCTACTGAGGGCAAGTCCATCAGCCTCACGCACAATCGGGCAACCAACGATCTGCACCGGTATATGGTAGTTCTTAACCAGTTCGCGGACAATGGCCAACTGTTGGAAATCCTTCTCTCCGAAATAAGCGCGGTCAGGCTTCACAATATCGAACAGACGGGTCAACACCTGGGCAACCCCATTGAAGTGTCCAGGACGCGCAGGGCCTTCCATCACCTCAGCCAAAGGGCCGAGGTTGAAAACACGGGTATCTGGTTCCGGATAGATATCACTCTCGGTAGGGAACCAGGCAATAGTAGCACCAGCACCTTCCAGCAGCTTGGCATCAGCATCGACTGTACGGGGATACTTATCGTAGTCGGTCTTATTATTAAATTGGGTCGGATTAACAAAAGCGTCCACAATGCAGACATCGTTTTCTTCAACGCAACGTTTCACCAAAGAGAGGTGTCCTTCATGAAGGGCGCCCATAGTAGGGACCAAACCAATCGTCTTACCCTGCTTACGCAATTGAGCAATTTCCTTTTGAACGTCAGCAATCTTGTCAAATACTTTCATTTCAAAAACAGGTTTTAATTATTAATAGCACCTTCAGCAAGGCCTAGCCCGCTGCAATCGGGTGCAAAGTTACAGAAAAAAAACATTAGAAAGCGCCAGAACCTACCATAATACGCAAGCTGACTAGCATTCTATACGTTTTTATGAAATAAAATACAAAAACAAGGCCAAATTTGTATTTTTACAATATAAAAATACACTAGATATAACACGAATATGTTAGTTGGGCGAACAAACTAACAGTTCTGTGAGGACAAAACAAAAAAAGGACTATGCGCAAACCGCATAGCCCTTTTCCTATTGAAAATCCCTAAATTAGAGGTTAGGGTTGATTTTCTTCCACTCGTTAACAGGAGGAAGGATACCGAAACCGATAATTTCGTCGCGCATAGCCTCCAAGTGCTTGTAGCTGGCATCGAGAGCAGCCTTTTCTTCAGCAGAAAGTTTAGCTTCAACGTAGCTGACACCGTTTTCATCGATAATAGACTTCATGGCCATACAAACGTTCTTGTAGCCATACATGCCATCTTTCACGAAGCAGCCAGCAGGCAAAGTGAACGGAACACCGCCCATTGCACCTTCAATCATGCGGACAGCAACGTAAGCAGGGCTCTGGAAAGAAGAGCGGCCACGCAACTTGATGATGTTAGAACCACCCTGAATAGTCTTCTGCTTGATTTCCTCGAACTGTTCCTTAGTCAACTTGGAAGTACCAACAAGCTGGGTCAAAGGAGTGCCGTCGACAGTAACGTTAGAAGTTACAGGCACCATCTTTTCGCCGTGACCGCCAAGGGTGATACAGCCGTTAACCTTGGTCTGTTCAATACCAAAGTGGTTAGCCAACTCGCTCTGAAGACGGGTAGAGTCCAAACCAGCAAGAGTAGTAACCTGTTCAGGCTTCAAACCAGAACGAACCAATACGATAAGACCAGTGATATCTGCTGGGTTAAAAATAACAACAATGTGCTTACAATTTGGGCAATACTGCTTTACTTTGTCCGCAAAATCAGCTGCAATCTGGGCATTACCCTTCAAAAGGTCTTCACGAGTCATACCCTCTTTACGAGGAGCACCACCAGAAGAAATAATATATTCAGCATCAGTGAAAGCTTCCTTGGCATCGGTAGTATAAGAGAAGTTTACACCATCGAAACCACAGTGACGCATCTCCTCATAAACACCATGAACGCCCTGTTCAAAAATATCGTAAAGACAGATGTTTGATGAAAGACCAAGCATAGCTGCAGTCTGAGCCATGTTAGAACCAATTGCACCACCTGCTCCAACCAAGAGCAACTTCTTGTTAGTTAAAACTTTAACCTTCATATTTATTTAAAATTAAGTAAATGATATTCTCAACACAGGTAGTCACTTCAAAAAGGGAGAGGTAATAAGCCTCTAACTTTCGCCAGCAGCCACAGATATCAATGGCAAAAATATAAAAAATAGTGCGAACTTGTAATTATAGCCCAGAAAAAAACTATAAATCGACATTCTGCCGTCCGACCGCCTTTTTCTTTGGATGCGTCTGTTTTTTTAACACAAACAAGGGGAAAGGGAAGAAAGATTTTTTTTATATTTGGAATAAACATTAAGAAAGCACAAATAAAAAAAATGGCAAACATAGGTATATTCTGCTCGGCTAGCGACGATCTGGCCCCCGTCTACTACGAGCAGGCTGCGATACTGGGCGAATGGATTGGCAAGAACCACCACACCATATATTACGGGGGCACCCGTCAAGGGCTGATGGAGACTATTGCCACCGCAGTCAACGAACACGGAGGAACAGTTGTTGGCATCATGCCCCAATTTATGTACGACAACGGGCTAGCCAGCGAAAAAGCCGACCAAATTATAGTAACACACGATATGGTGGAACGGAAAAACATGATGATGGAGAAAAGCGACCTGTTCATCGCCCTGCCGGGAGGTTTCGGCACACTCGACGAAATTTTCCATGTGGTGGCATGCGGACAGGTCGGCATCCACAAGAAGCCCGTTTTTCTTCTTAGCATCAACCACTTTTACGACCACATAATGGCTCAGGCCGAGGTAGCCCGCGAACAGCGTTTTACCCCAAAACAGTTCCAAGAGGGATTGATTCCCGTCAACAACGTGACCGACTGCACAGTAAAAGTCCGGCAACACATTGAAATGAGACAGGTTTAAATTCAAACCTCATTCAACGGAATGTTGCACAGGGCACGGTAAAACAAGACAACAAACGGTGTTGCCCTGCCCCACGACTCCGCTTTCGGCACTCACATAGGCTAACAAGCTAAAAAATTCCAGTAGAAGCAAAAGAACAGCACACTACCCATATTTAGAAAACAAACTCTAGTCAAAAACAAAAAATAGGAAAAGATTATGCCACTACTCATTCTAACATTCTTAATTATCGCATGTGCGGTGTACTACTTTATATCTACCCAACGCGATCTGGTAAGTTCAGACGAACGAGTCAAAAACGCGCTCAGCCAGATAGGCGTTCAGATGGAGACACGCTGGGATGCCATCGTAACACTGGCAAAACTGACTGCAGACTATTCAAAGCACGAGCACGACACGCTGATGAGCGTGATAGAGGAACGCCGATACGACAGCATCGGCACAACCGAAGAAGCCCTACAACAGCAGAAAGAGCAAAGGCAGATAATGTCACGGTTGAACGCCGTCTTAGAGCAATATCCGGAGATAAGGGCTTCGGCCATTTTCGACAACACCATGGACCAGCTGAACGAGTTTGAGAACAATGTGCGCGAAAGCCGGCAGGCCTACAACAACGCAGCCACAGCCCTAAACAGCATCATCCGCCAATGGCCAAGCGCATTCGTAGCAAAGTTATTGGGATTCAAACCGGTAAAATATCTACAGATAGGAGACAGGAAAAGCAGTATGCCAAACCTGTAAAGGCGCAAACCTCCAGCATCAGCGTCAAAGGTCAGTGTAAAAAAAGATACAATTTGCAGAAGACAAGATTTAGAACTAAATTTGCCAAGATTTTCACACGTTTCGAAAAGTAAACAATGGAAGAGTCAAAAATAAAAGAGATTCTGAGACACGAAGCAGATTCGATACTCAATCTGCCAATCACCGACGACTACACAAAAGCCATCGATCTGATTGTAGAACAAGTGAACAAGAAAGGCGGGAAGTTGGTGACTAGCGGTATGGGCAAGGCAGGACAGATTGCCATGAACATTGCCACGACATTCAGTTCAACCGGCACCCCTGCAGTTTTTTTACATCCAGCAGAAGCCCAACACGGCGACTTAGGCATACTCCAGCCTAACGATGTCATGTTACTCATCTCTAATTCGGGGAAGACGAACGAGATTGTAGACCTGGTGACACTTGCCAGGGGTTTGCGTCCCGACATCAAATTCATCGTCATCACAGGCGGCAAAGAGAGCCAGTTGGCGAAATCGGCAGACATATGTCTGTATACCGGCAATCCGAAAGAGGTTTGTCCGCTCGGGCTCACCCCTACCACCTCAACCACAATGATGACCGTAATAGGCGACATCTTGGTAGTGGGAACAATGACAGCCATAGGCTACACAAGCGAACAATACGCCAAACGTCACCATGGTGGCTATCTGGGCAAAAAATCGCGAGCTCAAGCAGACGAGGAGAAATAAAAAGCAAAAATCTTAAGCGAGAATTTGGAGAATACAAAATAATAATCTAACTTTGCACTCGCTTAACAGCAAAAAGAAAATTTCAAGGCTGGTCCATTCGTATATCGGTTAGTACTCAAGATTTTCATTCTTGCAAGGGCGGTTCGATTCCGCCATGGACTACAACAATTAGAAAGGATAATTCTCAAAAGGAGTTATCTTTTTTAATGAAAGAATTTGAAAGGGCACAAAAGTTGCTTAATTTTGCAGTCCCTGACAAATAAAGAAAATAAATTTTCAAGGCTGGTCCATTCGTATATNNCGGTTCGATTCCGCCATGGACTACATTAATAAAAGATTAACAATAAGATGGCAAATCACAAATCAACTCTCAAGAGAGTAAGACAGGCTAAGGTAGCTCGTTTGCACAATAGATATTACGCAAAAACTACCCGTAATGCAGTTAGCGCACTTCGCGCAACTAGCGACAAGAACGAAGCAACAGCACTCCTTCCTAAGGTAGCCAGCTTGCTCGACAAACTCGCTAAAAAGAACATCATCCACAAGAACAAGG
>DGTD01000048.1:0-28346 GCA_002396385.1 Bacteroidales bacterium UBA4345 | reverse complement strand
ATCCACAAGAACAAGGCTGCTAACTTGAAGTCAAAACTGGCCAAGAAAGTCAATGCTTTAGCCTAAGTTCTAAATTAGGGGAAAAGAGATATTAAGCCTTTCTGCGTTGCAGAAAGGCTTTTATCGTTTATTTGCAAAATATTCCTAAAAAAGAAGGCATTAAAGAATTAATGGGCATGCCATCGTCCCATTTTTATCATCAAAATAAACTATATTTGCAGAAAACTAATACGCACAAATAAAAGATGACACAAGAAGAGGATTATCTGTCATTGCAAATCATCAAAGAGATTCTTTTTGGTGGCAAAAAATTAGCAATCAGCGGAAACACAATAAGCAAGATTCAAGAATGCTATGATTTTCTTGACCGTTTTTCTCACGAAAGGATTATATACGGCATCAACACGGGCTTCGGTCCTATGGCCCAATACCGTGTAAGCGAGGAAGACAGGACAGCCTTGCAGTACAACATCATCCGCAGCCATGCCACCGGAGCAGGCGAGCCTCTTCCCAACATCTATGTCAAAGCTGCAATGATAGCCCGTCTGGGAACTTTTTTGCAGGCCCAAAGCGGTGTTCATCCCGAAGTAGTCAATTTGTTGCTTTCATTCATTAACAACAACATTATACCTTTCATTCCCGAACACGGAAGTGTAGGTGCAAGCGGCGACCTCGTCCAACTGGCACACCTTGCCCTGACACTTATCGGCGAGGGGAAGGTCAACTACAACGGCGAATGGCAGGATTCTGGCAAAGTACTGAAAGAGTTGGGAATCAAACCATTCGGAATACACATTCGCGAAGGTTTGTCCATCACCAACGGCACCTCGTTTATGACGGGTATAGGGTTAGTCAACCTCTTTAACGCACAGCGTCTGTTCCACTGGGCGCTTACCGCATCAGTCCTCGTCAACGAGATTGTATCTTCTTTCGACGACCTGATGAGCGAAACCCTTAACGGGGTAAGGAGACAGCAGGGGCAGCAAAAAGTAGCAGCAAAACTACGTGAAATTGCCACAGGCAGCGGTTGCATGCTGAAACGCGAGAACGAGATGTACAAGCACCATGAGGAAAAAGTGTTCAAGCACAAGGTGCAGCCTTACTATTCGCTACGCTGCATTCCTCAAATTATGGGGCCTATACTTGAAACCATAGAAAACACCGCACGGGTTCTGGAAAATGAGGTCAATTCGGCCTGCGACAATCCAATCGTAGACGTTGCCACACAAAACGTCTACCATGGAGGAAACTTCCATGGCGACTACGTAAGTTTCGAGATGGACAAACTAAAGATGGCGGTTACAAAAATGACGATGACGATGGAACGCCAAATGAACTACCTGTTCCACGACCGCATCAACGGCGGCATTCTGCCTCCTTTCGTGAATTTAGGCACCCTGGGGCTCAACTACGGCCTCCAGGCTTCACAATTCACGGCAACCAGCACCACAGCCGAGTGCCAAACGCTCTCGAATCCAATGTATGTGCACTCGATACCAAACAACAACGACAACCAAGACATTGTAAGTATGGGCACCAATTCGGCGCTCATTGCAAAACGCGTCATCAACAATGCCTTCCAGGTTATGGCTATCCACTATATGACCATGGCACAGGCTGTCGACTATTTGAAAATACAGGACAAGTTGGCCCCAGCAACCCGCAAAGTATACGACGAAGTCCGTAAGATATTCCCAGTCTTCACAGAAGACTATCCGCTGTACACATCTGTAGCAGCGGTAGAAGAATACCTAAAGAAAGCAGATATCAGAAACTAAAGACAAGCAACAAACTATGGACATAGCACTTATTACAGGCGGTTCCCGCGGCATTGGCCGCGCTTGCGCCATCAAGCTGGCCCAGATGGGTTACTATATCGTTATCAATTACAGAAGCAATGCAGCGGAGGCAGAAGCCACCCTCGAAGCCGTAAAAGAAGCTGGCAGCGACGGCGAGCTTCTCCCATTTGACGTTGCCAATAAGGAATCGGTAGAAACCGCCATCAGCAAATGGCAAGAAGCCCACAAAGGCGAATATATAAGCGTCCTTGTAAATAATGCAGGCATCCGCCACGACAACATGCTGATGTGGATGACCGACGAAGAATGGAGCAGCGTTCTTGACACTACCCTTTATGGTTTCATGTATGTGACACGGGCTCTGTTGAAAGATATGCTCATCAAAAAATTCGGCCGCATCATCAACATGTCATCCCTATCTGGATTAAAAGGACTTCCCGGACAAACCAACTATTCGGCTGCCAAGAGCGGACTTATTGGCGCGACAAAAGCATTGGCACAAGAAGTTGCCCGCAAAAACGTTACCGTTAACGCCATCTGTCCTGGATTCATACAAACAGATATGACAAAAGATCTTGATGAGGCAGAACTCAAGAAACAGATTCCGGCCAACCGCTTCGGAACTCCAGAAGAAGTAGCTGCTGTTGTAGGCTTCCTTGCATCAAAAGAAGCCGCATACGTCACAGGGCAAGCCATATCAGTCAACGGAGGTCTCTACACCTAAAAATTACCTGTTTTTCTATGGATAGAGAGATTATTATAAAAAACATAAACAGCGCTCTAGCCGACGAATTCGAAAAAGACCCGTCTACATTTTCTGCAGACGGGAATCTATACGACGTACTGGAAATTGACAGTCTGGATTTGGTTGACGTGATTGTGCTGATTGAGAAACTATTTGGAATAAAAACAGCAAAGGAAGACTTTGCCAGTGTCAAGACATTTAACGACCTCTACAAATTCCTAGAGGAACGTATTAACAAATAATTAAGCGCAATGCCAGAATGGAAAGGGAAAACACGAGGAGGTTCGCTAGGCTACCGAATATTTATAGCCCTCATTAAGCACTGCGGCCTCAAAGCTGCCTACGCCCTTTTACTTTTTGTGGTACCCTACTTTGTACCCTTTGCGCCGAAAGGAACCAAAGCCAGTTGGTGGTATTGGCGACACATACACCACAAAAGCCGGTTAAAAGCCATGCTGATGGTACTGAAACACTATTACCGTTTCGGCCAAATCATCATCGACAAAATGGCGGCGCCATCAGGCTATGAGAAAAATTTCAAATACGACTTCAACAATTACGACCAATTCCTCGACATTTTAAACAGTGGGAAGGGAGTTGTTATGATAGGGGCCCACTTCGGGCATTGGGCCTTAGGCGGTCAGTTTTTCGGCGACTACAGTAAAAAAATCAACATTGTTATGTACGATGCCGAATACCAAAAGATAAAAGCCCAGGTAGAAGAACTGACCGGCGGGAGGAATTACAAAGTCATACCGGTGAACGAGGACGAGATGGCCACCATATTCAACATCAAGGCCGCACTCGACAACGGAGAATATGTTTGTTTCCAAGGCGACCGCTACATAAACGACAACAAGGTTCTCCAGCACGATTTGATGGGGCATTCCGCCAAATTTCCAGCAGGTCCGTTCCTAATCGCATCACGTATGCATCTGCCTGTGGTTTTCTATTTCTCAGAGAAGGAAGACACCCTCCGCTATAGTTTTAACTTCTTTTTTGCAGAAGCACCCAAACGAAACGCAGAGAAAAAACAGGAAATGCAACTGCTAGACCAGTACATTTCCGTACTGGAGCAACGAATGAAAATTCATCCGGAACAGTGGTTCAACTTCTACCAGTTCTGGCAAAAAGAATAGCAAATGAAGCAACTACTATACCGAACTATATTCTTTCTGGCTGGTATCTTCCTATTTAACACGGCAGATGCCCAATATACTTTTTGCACCGAAACCGACAGTTTTGCTTTCCGCTACCCCGTTTACAACAAAATTGATCTAGTTTGCGGAGACGCTCCCGACACCACCGACAAATCGGTAGTTCTTTGCTTTCCGGCTGCCTTCTCGGCATTGATAAAGCCCGACTTCGACCATATTAACGTGGCTGGCTGGCACATCAGCGACGGCAAGCTGCACAAAGGCTTCCCATGCCGAAACAACACAGGCGGATTCGTATACTACAAAAACCGCCGATGGAAAATTCTCGACAAGGAGAGCTATGACAGAACCGTACAAGAGGAGGCTGACAACATCCAGTGCGCTTATGGGCAGTGTTTGGTGATAGCAGACAAAAAAGTACAGGAAAAATTCCCTAGAGGTCCCGAATGGGTTGCAAACTACAGGGTCCTTTGTGACAAGCAGGGAAGACTCTTCTTTTTTGAGACAAAATACGCCATGCCACGCGGACGATTTATGGATGAACTAGACAAACTAGACCTCGACAATGCGCTCTATATGGAGATGGGACAAGACTACAACCACGGATGGTGGCGGAACGAAGACGGGAGCCTGAATATGCAGCACTCGTTTTACCGCGGTTCGAACTGGGTGGTCTTCAAATACTGACAACTATAGTCCTGACAACAAACTTTATACTTTTTAAAACCGCCTAAAACTTTCGAACTTTCCCCACAAACAGACAAAAAAGTTGCTTATTTTCAAATAATTAAATTCTTTTGCGTAAAAAATACACGAATAATATTGGAAATACAGAAATTATATCTAAATTTGCAGTGTAATAAATACACAAACTAAACAATATAGAATATGGATACACAAGCTTTCAACGGAAAATTTGGCAAAATCGCCAACGGCATGTGCCGCATAACTATCAACGGCAACATTGCAATCAAAACCAGCAGTGGTTACAAAACTTACAGTGTCAAGAACGGTACACTCACAAACGTCAACAACTTCTGCTTCGACCTGGGTTGTGACTTCTTCTTTGTGATGCCGACAATGAAGGTAAAGGCAGGCGACATCATCTTGGTAGACGGGAAACCGAAATGCGTGATTGAAGCTACGAAAAAAATAATTACCGCAATAGACTACGAGACCTCTGAAATAAAACAAATTGTGCCAGAGCGCCACGTCTTTATGGGTAACGTATTCTTCTACGGCAAGATTGTATCTCTACTGGGCAACACCTTCAATGGGAAGAAGGGATTCGGAAAAGTCATGAAGATGATGATGATCAGCCAGATGATGGGAAACGGAAAAACAGAAGGTAACGGACTAATGGGAGGAAACCTTGGTCAGATGATGGCAATGTCTATGTTGATGAACAACGGAAACGGCGGCTTGTTCGACGACGTTCTTGACAATGTAGACATCGACGATGACGAAGACGACGATGATGAAGATAATGATAAAATGTTAAAGATTGAGGAGGAATAAATATGGGACACGGAAGATGGACAAGAGACGAGTTTGCCGACTATAGCACAAAAGCCGGCAAAAGTTACGATAGAACGACCGACCGAGTTAGCGGACAAACGTTCAAAGTTCTACAACTCGACAAATCGCTAGACCCCAAGAACGTGGTTCGTACCTGCGTCAACACCGACGAGCACCCTAACACCATACCAGTGATTCTCGCGCTCGACGTCACTGGCTCTATGGGAGGAGCCTGCCAGGAAACAGCCGAATGCCTTGGTAAAATCATGACCGACCTCTACGGGAAATATACAGACATTGAGTTTATGATGATGGGTATTGGCGACTTGGCATACGACGATGCGCCTATCCAGGCTTCTCAATTTGAAAGCGACGTACGCATTGCAGAAGCGCTTGACAAGATCTATATGGAGCACGGTGGCGGTGGGAACAAATACGAATCGTACACAGCCGCATGGTACTTTGGTCTGCACCACACAAAACTTGATGCGTTCGACAAACAAGGGCGTAAGGGTATCATTATCACCATGGGCGACGAACCGCTCAATCCTTACCTTCCCTTCGCACGGCTCAACGAAGTGACTGGCGACAAAAACCAGGCCGACATCGAAACGGGCGAGCTTTACAAGGAAGCTTCAAACAAATTCGACATCTATCACATTGGTGTAAACGACAGTAAGGCCAGCTTCAGCTATTTCAAAAACGACATTGCCAAGACATTCGGCGAGCTATTGAACAACAACTACAAGATTGCTACCATCAACACACTGGGCAGTACCATTTGCGAATGCATTGACGACAGCATTGCAAAGAACCCTATTGGTGTAACAGGTGGTGCCGGATTTAGCTTCACAAACAGCAACAACGACGGCATAAGCTGGTAACGTATATTCTAAGAGGATGAAAGCGAGAATAATTATAGGAGCCAACTACGGAGACGAAGGCAAAGGCACTGTGGTTGCGACATACGCGAAGCATGCTAAAGGAAAGACACTGAATGTTCTGACAAATGGAGGCGCCCAACGGGCGCACTCCATTCTGACAGAAAACGGCAGTTTTACCTTCCAGCACTTTGGTGCAGCTACTCCCTACGGAGCCGACAATTATTTCTCGCCCTTCTTCATCCTTAACCCTATGCAGTTTGTTTTCGAGTATAACGCACTGGCTGGGAGGAACGCCATTCAAGGAGTCAAATTCTTCCGCGACAAGGAATGCAGGTGGAGCACCCCCTACGACATGCTTGCCAACCAGATTATCGAATTCAAACGCAAAGGAGGGAAACATGGAAGTTGCGGCATGGGTATATGGGAAACCACGTTACGCTACCAGAGCACTGTAACCATCCGATTCGATACTTTCTGCGGATTAGAATCAGCCGAAAGGGAAAGTTACTTAAAGAGCGTACGAGGATATTTCGAGAGGCGTATAGGTGATATACCGACCGACTTCCTTCCCATTTGGACCAGTGAAAACCTTATCTCCCACTATATAGAAGACTGCCTGTTCCTGTACAAGAATACAAATACGGTTTTCGACTTCACAAAATACGACGAAATCATTTTCGAAAACGGGCAGGGACTCCTACTTAACGATACTGGACTTGACATAGCCGGCACTACACCTTCGAAAACCACTGCAGAATACGCCCTAAGAATGGCCGACGTCTTCAGTTGTGACGACATCAGCATACACTACGTCACCCGACCATACCTGACACGGCACGGCAAGGGAACGCTGGAAAGAGAGCAAAAGCGTTCAAATCTGTCAGTCTTTGTTGAAGAAGACCGAACGAACAGGTATAACGAGTTTCAAGACGACTTCCGTTATGGGCAATTAGACATAGAAGCATTGGCTGAACGCATTAAAGAGGCCGAAGCCGGAATAAAAAAGCCACACACCGTTTACTTAGATGTAACACACTGCGACGAAATGGACAGAGAGGTAGAATTCAGAAGGTTCTTCCCGAACATAAGGATCTACGACCGCGCCCTCATCGTATAAACGCGAAAACGACAGAGCGGACACCTATTGCAAGGATGTCCGCTCTGTTGTATTTTTGCAGTCGTACACACGAGAGTTCATGTACACAATATATAAACATCATGAAAGAAGAGATAAAAAAAAGACTCTTTGCGCTGCAAGACACCCAATACAAAGCCTTTCACAGCAAACTGGTTCCAAACATCAACGCCGACAAGATAATCGGTGTACGCACACCAGAGCTTAGGAAACTGGCAAAAGAATATGCGAAAAATAAGCAGATAGACGATTTCCTGGCCTCGGCCGAACACGATTATTATGAGGAGACCAATCTGCACGGCTTCATCATCAGCGAGACCAAAGACTACGACCAATGCATTAAAGAACTGGACCGATTTCTGCCTGTTGTCGACAACTGGGCCACATGCGATTTGTTAAGTCCGAAAGTTTTCAAACAAAAGAAGAATCACGAAAGGCTGATAGAAGATATAAAGCGGTGGATGTCGAGCGATCAACCATATACCGTCAGATTCGGCATCGAGATGCTGATGTCTTATTTTCTGGACGATGATTTCAAGCCAGAATACCTGCAATGGGTAGCAAAAGAAAAAGGAGAACATTATTATATAAAAATGATGGTTGCCTGGTTTTTCGCAACTGCTCTCGCAAAACAGTGGGATGCGGCAATTCCGTTTATAGAGCAGAAAACGATGGATAAGTGGGTCCACAACAAAGCCATACAGAAGGCGGTTGAAAGTTATAGGATTACCGACTCACAGAAAGCCTACCTACGCACCCTCAAAAAATAATAAGCCCCACCCAAGAGATTGAATTATGGATAAGATTTTTTGGACATCACGCCCCACCAGCCCCGCTACACTCATCATTAACGGACAGATAGAAGAATACACTGGCAAAGAAGAGCAAAACCTTGCCATGGTTAAACTGGGCGAGGTGAGACAATGGCCGTGCGAAAAGGCCATTTCAGAACAAAAGGGAGAAGGAGGAAAATTCGGGAAAGACCTTTATATTTCGATAAGGCACGAAGGCATAGCCATCCGTTCCTCTATTCCTGTCAGCGGAGACCGGGCACAACCCTATATATTCTACACAAGCAGTACAGACCTTGCTGAAGCCGTAAAAGACTTGAAAAAAAATGCGGAACAAATCCAGGTGGAAATTAACACAGAAGAATTAGACACTGCGGCAAAAGAAATAGCCTGCTACCAGCAACAGGAACGCGACCGGGAAAGGGAAAGGCTGACCAGTCTTGGAGGTGGTTGGGAAAAACTCTGGTACCACGTTAGAAGGCACTAAAAAAAGAGGACACCTCCTAGAAGTGTCCTCTCTGTTAAACGAGCCGATGACGGGAGTCGGACCCGTGACCTCTTCCTTACCAAGGAAGCGCTCTACCACTGAGCTACATTGGCATTACCCACTCACAAGGGAATCCATTCCCCGTTTGCGAGTGCAAAATTAGGATATTTATTGAGTAAAACCGCACAGAAAGGCTAAAAATTTACCTCAAAGCTAAAAAAACTTCAAGAATGGGTAAAGTTATACCCGTTTGGAAGTCGGTTTTCCTTTAATCCTCCAAAAAAAGAAGGAAAGACACGACATGCCCACACCAAGCATCAGTACATAGAAAAAAGACATTCTGAGGTCGAATGCGTTAGCAATCATCCCAACCAGGAAAGGTCCGAACAAGAATCCAGTACCACTGATAGTATTGACCATAGCAATGCCCGTACCCGGAGAGACATCGGGCTGGGTTCCCGACAGGCTATAGATAACCGGGACAAGGCACGACATACCCAAACCAGTAACCAACAGCCCAAGCACAGACAAAGGGAAACTTGTAGAACTAATCATCAACCCCAATCCGGCCATGGCAACCAAACTGCAAATCATCAGAATAAACGGTTCGTGATAACGGGCACGCACCATATCGCCCATGAAACGACCAAGAGCCATAAAGGCAGCATAGACCGCCAATCCGACAGGAGCAAAATTTTCGGGTAATGTAACCACCTGGTTCATATATTGCGTACTCCAGCTTGACACAACACCCTCAATAACACGGCTAAACAATGCGATAAAGGCAATATATAGAAGCAAGCCCTTCGGGAACAGGAAATGGAATCCTTTGGCGACCACCTCCTTTTTAGGTGTTTCCCGCATCAGGAAAGGCCTCAGAAAACACAGTTCACATACCACCAGAGTGGAAGCCACGCTAAAATGGATAGAGGCGTCAAGTTTGAACGAGATAAAGACAATGGCAGTCAAAGCACCAACACATGTCCCCACGTAATAGATTGCATGAAATTTAGCCAAAATGCTTCGCTTATAGGCTCTTTCTACCAAAATAGAGTTTCCATTAATGGCAATATCGAAAAGTGAGGCAAAAACGCCATAAGCCATGCAGACAGGGAACAATAAGTATTGCGAAGGCATAATAGGCAATAGGACAAACACAAAAGCGACCATATAGCCCATCATCGTCAACCGGTTGCTACCATACTTGTTGGCAAGATTGGCACACACAGGCATACAGAGAAGCGAGCCTACCGACATGCACAATTGGGGAAGGCCCAGATGGGCATAATCGAAACTATAGATCTGCTGTATGGCCGGCAGACGGGAAAAAAGCGTAGCGAAGACGAATCCCGAGAAAAAATACATCGTCATCAGCGCATATCGCGCATGATGTTTGGCACTAACCAGTGAATTGTAATCCATAAAAAAGCAGTTACAAAGTATAAAGCAACAAACACTTTCCCCAACAACGGCCAGCCGCAACCAGAGAAATCTTAAACACTGCAAAGTTACCACAAAAAAAGTATAGAAAGACTATTCGGCAAATCTTAATCGATTAACGGCTTTTAAATAACTTTTAGAAGTTTTTAATTGGCAGAGAAATGACAGTTTGTTACCTTTGCATAATTAAGCAAAGACAAACCCTAAATTATTCACATCACAATAGAGATTATGCTTAAAAGAGTATTATCAATTGCCGGCAAGCCAGGTCTTTTCGAACTGCTTTCACAGGGCAACAACATGCTTATTGTAGAAAACGTTGAAACCAAACAGCGCCAGCCCGCATATTCAAACGATAAAGTCATCAGTTTGGCCGACATAGCCATCTTCACCGAAGACGAAGAGGTTCCCCTCGCACAAGTTTTCGAGAACATAAAGGCAAAACAAGGCGGCAAATTGGTAGAAATCGACATGAAGTCGAAGAAAGAGTTGCGCGACTTTTTCGGCAGCGTACTTTCTAACTTCGACCAGAACCGCGTTTACGACAACGACATCCGCAAGGTCATCCGTTGGTACAACATTCTGACTGCCGCTGGCAAAACTGAATTTGTTGAGGCAGCTGCGGCTCCTGCAAAGAAAGCAACCAAAGCAAAAGCCGAGAAGGCAGAAAAAACTGAAGAGACTCCTGCAGATGAAGCCGGTCTTCCTAAGAAGAAGCGTACACGCAAGAAGGCTGCCGACAACGCTGAAGAGGCTTAAATTACAAGTTCGATAATAAGAATCCCCGACGAACCAACTAAGTTCGTCGGGGATTTTCTATTTTAGAGACCTTTTTTAATACACACAACTCTCCACAATTTCCTCCTCAAAGCCCACACTTCCTGTTTTCTTTTTAGAGAGAGGTTTCTTTGAGAATACAACTCCATTATAGCTCATATGCGGCACGTCGAGAGAATCTTTTTCCGGATAGTAAGACACCCATATCGATTCAACAACGACCATAACGCTATCGTTCTTCAAATAGAACACTTCGTCTGGCAATTGCTCCTTTCCGGCACATGCTTTTTTTAAAGCAGAGCGGTATTTGTCCAGATGGATCTCTTCATCATATTTCAAAACGACATTTTCGTCAACCTCGAATTTTCCGTCGCGTTCTGTAGCAAAATTCACGTATGAATAACCAGAAACAGGGATATTGTTGGGATAAAAAGACATATGATAAGAAGATGTGCCATAAAAACACTTAATTTCGTCTGGCACATAACGGCTGCAAACAGTAGAGGTGTCATACCCCCTTACTCTTTCTATATAATTAAGTGCCGATACAAATTGTTTACGCCCCACGGTGTCTTTCAAACACGCATCCGGTATTTCTGCCACTGGCACGAATCTATTTGTAGAGTCGTTATAAATAGGGTATTTTGCCAAGAAACTATCCACACGTTTTTGTTGGTTCGCCACCGCCAGAGAAAGAGCCGAAGTTGGAGGGACCAGCGTCAGAAAGAAAATGGCTACCGCTGCCATTCCAGCCATCAGCAAATAACAATTCAACCGCTTTAACAACGAGAACGCAAGGAAGAACGTCATAAGCAAGCCGAAAGCAAACAAGAAAACGCGCCACTCCGTCAAACCATAATCGCTGATTCGACGTGCGATCCCCACCCAGAACAAAGCCAACGGCACCACAGAAATAAATGGGAGGTATTCGAAGAAGAAAGAAAAGCGAGTCTTGGAAAGGAACGGCTGGAGCATATAAACCAAGAATGCGATAACGAGATAGGCCACCACCATCCAGGCCACCCCACCACGAGGCAAGCTCCAAGTTGCGACTACCTTTGCCGCATAGAGGAAGAGGATTAAAGTATAACAAACCAACGCAGGAGTGAGGATTTTTGCAAGTACCACATCAAGTGCCCTAGGTATAAGGGCTGTATTCTTATTTTCAACAACCTTGGCACAATAGCAAAACAGCAACGGAGCAAGAACAGCCAGAAAAAAGAATCCTACATAAGAGAACAGAATTCTATAAATCAAGAATTTCCAACGGAAATAATCGGGCAGGAACAGATAAAAGAAAGATGCCATAATGGCATAATATACCATAGCGATAATGGCCGAAAGCACGGCCGCCGTAATCAAAGAAGCAACCAACTTATACGCATCACTAACAAACAGGCCGTTGTCCTTTTGTCCACGTATTGCAAACATCAGCAAAAACGAAAGCAGATATACACCCAAAAGAGGGAATGGACCAAACCAAGGATTTTCACCAAAATCGGACATTTGGAAAAAGAACTGCGGGATAAGTACCAACAACCCCGACAACCAATAAACGACGTTTATCTTCCGTTGTTGAACAGGTTTCTGCCTCCTCATCCTTATAGCAAAAGCAATAGAAAACACTGCCGCCACATACAATAGCGAAACAGGAGCAAACCGTTTAAAGAAGTAACTATCCTCCATCCAGTTCCGCTGGTTCATCTCGCACAAGGCGACACTCAGCACAAAAGTAAAGAGGCAGAGAGCAGTTTCAACTGGGAATTGGGAGATGCTGGCACAAAACTCAGCAAGTCCTTTCTGTATTCTACGTAAAAATTTCATAAATAATATTGTTTTAGCAAAGATAAAAAAAGCAGTTGTAACCTATGGTTACAACTGCTTTATATTTTCATTCAATACGAATCGAATAAGGAATTACTTCTTAGCGAGGTAGTCCTTAACATCATCGTTGTGGATGATCTTTTCATCGAAAATGTAAGCACCAGTCTTTGGAGACTTAACCATCTTGATAACCTTTGAATAGGTACGGCCTTCACCCTTCTGGAGGGAAGCAACTACTTTCTTTGCCATGACTTAATACTTATTTAAAATTACTTGATTTCCTTGTGGATAGTATACTTACGAAGAATTGGGTTGTACTTCTTCAACTCAAGACGTTCAGGAGAATTCTTACGGTTCTTGGTAGTGATGTAACGAGAAGTACCAGGCAGACCGCTTTCCTTCATCTCAGTGCATTCAAGGATAACTTGAACTCTTGCTTCTTTATTTTTCTTAGCCATTTTTCGAAAATTTTAAAAGATTATACCAAGCCTTTCTTGGCAGCATCCAAAAGGGCAGCATTAATACCCTTCTTATTAATAGTACGGAGAGCCTTTGCAGAAACCTTCAAAGTGATGAAACAATCCTGCTCTGGCCAATAGAACTTCTTTTTCTGAAGATTAACATTGAACAGTCTGTGTGTTCTTCTCTTCGAGTGAGAAACATTGTTACCGTTCTGAGCTTTCTTTCCGGTAAGCTGACAAATTCTTGACATTTTATTTTATCCTTTTATGTTATTATCTCAATAAGAATTGCGGGACAACTCTGATTCTCGGGCTATTCCAAGCCGAGCAGCGTAACCATCAGAGCAACCATTTTGTGGAGAAACTGCAATTCAGATTTTGCTACTAACTTTAATAACAACCACTTAAAGGAGAGAATACCTTCTGTGGATATCGACCGCAAAGATAGTCAAAAATTAGTTATCAACAAGGGCTTTTATCATAAAAAACGCCATAGAAGTGGCTTTTTCAATATTTTCCACACGGTCCGTTCCAAAATGGAAACAATGAGAAATCGTCTTTTCTCCATTACTAGCGGCCATCCAAACCGTACCCACCGGCTTATCGGGAGTCCCCCCTCCGGGGCCGGCCACGCCCGACGTTGCGACAGTCACATCGGCATGTGTGAGGCGCAGCACACCCTCGGCCATTTGTTCAACCACCGGCTGACTGACAGCCCCATATTTCTCTATTGCCTCAGCATCGACACCCAGAACATTGACTTTAACAGAATTGGCATAACTGACCACACCTCCTAAGAAGAAATCGGAGCTTCCAGGCAACAGCGTTATGTTGTGTGCGATATTACCACCAGTACAGCTTTCAGCCGTAGCCATAGACAGACCACGTTCCAGCATCACATCGAAAACAGCCTTTGCAGCTTCTGGGGCCGTTTTCCCCCAACAATCGGTTTGCAGATAATCAACAAGCATAAATACCATATATTAGTGATGTTGCAAAAATACGCATTTAAGAAAATAATAGTTATCTTTGCAGTCCAAATATATGTGAGGGGGGAGAGACCACACTTTGGCCCTTACTTTTCAAAAAAAGGAGGTAACGATGCCATTAAACATTCCAAAAGATCTGCCAGCAGTCAAATTACTGCAAGACGAGAACATATTCGTAAAAACGACCGAAGAAGCTTCCACACAAGAAATACGTCCGTTGAAGATTGTCATTCTTAACCTGATGCCAATCAAAATCACAACCGAGACCGACCTTGTCAGACTGCTTTCGAACACACCTCTCCAAATCGAGATAGATTTGATGCAACTAGAAAGCCACCAGTCTACCCACACTCCAGTAGAGCACATGATGGCCTTTTACAAAAAGTTCAGCGTCTTGAAAAAGCACAAATACGACGGCATGATTATCACAGGGGCACCGCTTGAGAACTACGAATACGAAGAGGTCACCTACTGGGAAGAGCTAAAGACTATTTTCGACTGGGCACGCACCAACGTATTCTCGACACTATACGTGTGCTGGGGGGCTTTTGCCGGTCTCTACTACCATTACGGGATACAGAAACAGAGGCTCGACGAGAAATGTTTCGGTATTTTCGAGCACAAGGTAAACGACCCTAGGCACCCTATATTCCGAGGGTTTGACGACACTTTTTACGTGCCGCACAGCCGCCATATCGGGTTGAACAAAGACGATATTCTAAAGATTCCAGATCTAACCATTCTGAGCGAGTCAAAAGAGGCGGGAGTCTATATGATGTCGGCCCGTGGCGGACGAGAGTTCTACCTGACCGGGCACCCGGAATACGCGCCCAACACCCTCGACAACGAGTACAAGCGCGACCTCAGTAAAGGCCTGCACATACTAATGCCCGAACATTACTACAAAGACGACGACCCGTCGAAAGGCCCTGTTGTTCGCTGGCGCAGCCACGCCAACCTATTCTACAACAACTGGATCAACTATTTTGTATACCAACTGACTCCGTACGACATAGAACAAGTCCACTAACACGACGGAAAAAGAAAGAAGCAGGGCACCCCGTCACGGAGTGCCCTGCTTTGTTAAGATAGATTCAAGAAGGAAACAGGTTACTTGATGTAGTTTTCTATACTAAGTGTAGTTTCATAAATAGTACCAATTTGTACCCTACTTATCATTATTACTTTCATTTGTGTTTTTCAGTTTCGTTTATCACAATACCGGTAAGCAACGCCATTGGTGCATTCCAATTAATAGCAATCTCGTTAGTAGAGAAGCTGCATTTCGCATCGAGGTACGATTTTGCGGGGAACTTCGCATAATTGTCCGCTCCGCAATCGATACGCGCTTCCGCATTGGGTCCGCCGCACAAATAGCCCGGCAAAGACCCCTCTATGCCATCGGCTTCACTCCGTCGGTCGTGTAAATGCATCGGGAACACAGAGCCGAAGCCAGAAACGAAGCAATAGCCCGTAACATTACGTCCCAACAGGTAGTCGAAACAATCGACTGCCACATCAAGGTATTTAGTGTCACCCGTCAGATGGTAGGCAATGCCCGCAACAGCACCATCGCTAGCCACCTCACAGTTACTTCCCCACCTGAAATTCATGACAGGAATGCGTCCCACACTTTCCGCATGGTTAACGCAAAGGCTGTCGGCAAGTTGCAAGAAGCGACGTTTGACCTTTTTAATATCAACAAATTTCTCCATCTCGCGGCTGTGTAGCTGCAGTTGCAACAGATGCATTGTGGACACATAGGGCCAGGTAGGCGTATTGAACAGAGCGTCGAGGTCGACGTATCGGGCATAAGCCGCATCCCTTGTTGTAATCAGCAATTCAGTCGCTGCCATTTGGAACTCATCGACATACGAAGTATCGGAATAGTTGCCCGTAGTAACATCGCGTGGATTAGAGAACGGCACACGCGGGTTCCTACAAGCCCAAGCAAAGGCTTTTTTTGCCGCAGAAAGAGCCTTTTCAGAAAACCCAGGAAACTGGGTCTCGTAAGGGGCATACAGGCGTGCCGCCATAGCCAAAGCCGCAGCGAAATTGAGAGCGGAGGTAGTTGACTTGCCAATCATATAGCGATCGTTCAGATCGGACTCAGGCATCACGAATCGCGAGAAACTCTTTGTAGTCAGTTTAAAAAAAACACCGCCGTCATCGTCCTGCATAGTCAACAACCAGTCCATCTCCCACTTCAGTTCATCCAGCAAGTCTGGCACACCATTCCCAGTTTCAGGAATATCAAGTTCCAAATGCTGGTAATAATCAGGATACATTTCATATAGCATACCCAGGAACTCGCAAGAGAATCCTGCATTGACCGTGTATTTGTTATAGTCACCCGCATCGTACCAGCCCTTAGGGGAAGAAACCTTCCGTTCTGTATAATTACCTACTCCCCCATTTTTCGATGGGACATTCCAGTAAACGGCCGTATCGGGGTGTCCCATAGCACGGGCATAGCTAATTCCGTTGAAAGTAGCATATTCAGCCTCGATAGGAGTAGAAGCCCTCCACAAATAAAAGCCTTTAAGTACCCACTTGTTCAGTTCATCGTATACCCCCTTTCGGGCTATGGCAAACGGATGGGAACTTTTGTTACCAACCTTTACCTTATAGACTCCTTCCTTTTTCAAGTCTCCGAATTCGGCAGTTTGTATTTCCGAGCCAGAAAGGTCCCAATACTTCTTTTTCCCAAGTCTGCCTTCATAAGCGACTTTACCCGTTCTCGCATCAACAATCGAGAAAGAGTTAGAATTCCCGCCCTCCACTTGTAGGTGTTTCTTCGCATTGACGCCAAAGCCCAACTGGTTCATCCGTATTTCTTGTGAACTAAGGACCAGAGGCGACACTGCCATCAAAAAAAGGAATATTCTTTTTAGACCTATCATAAACATCTATCAAAAAGCGATTCAATAAACAGTCTGGTTGGAACACGTAACCCGACCAATACAGGCTAAAACCAAGAGCAGCCATTTCTGCAGAAAAACAGCACCAGACCACCAACTGGAAATTCACCGCTCCCGAGCATTGATTTCTACACTTCGTCCCCCTCCATTCACCATATGCTTTACTAACAAGCACTAGTAAAAGCGAAATCGCCCTGTACCCGGGCGATTTCTATTGTGTAAAGCGAAGCAGCTATAGTAGCTGTAGAAACAATGATTCGTTTATACATGAAGCAGTCAATCTTAACTTATCAGGTCAAGAGCCGAAAGAAAGGTAAAGGGGAAAACATCCTGCGACAAGACCATCCGTAACGGCTTGATTCTGTCGCAAAGTTATAGGGAACAGACAGTTATCTTATGCTGTATTTTTTTCAAAGAGGTGTCGTAAATTTTTCAAAGTGCCGAAACGTCCTTCGGTGGGTAGCCAAAACGGGCTTTAAACTTACGAGAGAAATAGGTATAGTCAGGGAAACCAGTTTTGAAAGCGACATCCTGCAAATCGGTTTTCCCTTCTGACAACATCTGGTGTGCACGATTAAGGCGGAATTCCGTCAACAAGTCGAGCGGAGTTTTTCCCGATAAAGATTTCACCTTGCGGTAAAGGGTAACGTGCGAGGTACACATATCCGATGCCAACGACTCAACACTATAGTCCGGTTCAGAGAAATGCTCACCTATCACCTCTATCACTTTCAACAGATAAGGATTCATTTTTTCTGGAGAATCATTCTCCTTCTGCGAATCTGCACCATCGGCAGGTATTTTACCTATTTCCGCCAAGAGACGCTGTTGCTGCCGTTGGCGCAACAGCAAGATATTATTCAGTTTAATCAGCAGTTCACCCCTGCTGAAAGGTTTCGTGATATAGTCAACCGCGCCAGTCTGCAAACCAGTCAACCTGTCGTTTTCCGCAGACCTAGCCGACAAGAACAGAAGCGGTATATGGTTATAGTCTGGTTCCGACTGCAGAATCCGTCCCAGTTCGAATCCGTTCATTATAGGCATGTCAACATCGGTAACAACAATATCGAACGCACGGCCTGCCACAGCATCTAAAGCTTCAGCACCATTACCGGCAAGCGTCACATCGACATATTCTTCAAGCATCGATTTAATATTATGGGCTATCAACGGATCATCGTCCACGACCAAGACCGCATTTCCCCTCAGTAAATCGGCATCAACGTTCACTTCCACCTGAGGTTTCTTTTCCACTTCTACCACAGTAGTCACTTCAAGTTTCGTCAAAGGCACCCTTAACCAAGTTGTAGTGCCCACACCAAGCCCACTATCCATATCGAAGGCGCCACCAATAGCCGTCATATATTGTTTTGCAAGTCCGACACCCAAACCCGTACCGCTTTCACCAGCTGTACCCCTAGTCGAATTATTCACATCAAGAGTCATCAGCCTTTCCAACTGTTCAGGCGACATACCAACCCCCTCGTCCTTTATCTCCACAACGGCAAAAGCCGATTCTTGCCAAGCATTCACAAAAATTTTTTTTCCATTAGGCGTGAATTTCAAACTGTTGCCTAACACATTGCGCAATGCGGTTGCGAGCATACGTGCATCGGCATAAACATAACGAGACACGTTAAGGGAGCAAGCAATCTCTACATTTTTTTCCCGAGCCTGCAAAAGGAGCAGATTGACCTCGGCATTTACCAAATCGGTCAAAACAACATTAGAGAGATGACAGACCAGTTCGTCTTGCCTGGCAGTCGCCCAATTGAGTAGTTTACCCAGTTCGTCTTGTACAGTTCGCGTACTATCTATCACCTTGTCGAGGGCACTATTGTGCTCGTCAACAGACATCGAGGACGATTTCATGCGCAGTTGTTCAAGCGCCCCATAAATAGCGAACATTGGGTTTTTAAGGTCGTGTGCTACCACCTGCATAATCCTGTTTTTCGCAGAAAGGGCATCGTTCAATTCCTTAGTGCGTTCTTGGACCTTTTGTTGCAGGATCTTTCTGTCACGGCCCATACTGTAGAGTTTCCAGCCAACAATCAGCAGTACCAGGACTATACAAAAGAGCCGGAACCACCAGGTCTGCCACCAAGGAGCCTCCACCTCGATAAACAGCTCCAGCACACCGTCTTCCGCATCAAGGCATTTAACTTGAAGGGTATAGCTTCCGGTAGGCAGATAGTTGAAATTAACCGTTTGTCCGGTGCCCATACTCACCCAATTTTCATTCTTGTTCAGTCTGTAAACCAAAGGGGAACGAAGTAGAGAGAAGTCAACCATATCAACATCGACCGACAACGAACTATGTCCGTACGCCAACCGGATATAATGGTCTTCGGGCACATAAATCTTTTGGCCATCGGCAAAAATGCGGGAAAACAACAGCAGAGGAGAATTCTGTTCCTTTAAGAAATCCTTTTCAGCAACACAGACAAAGCCGTTAGTCGTTCCGAAATACACGTTTCCACTGCGGCTACAAAAGGCGGAACGCCTGACGAAGAAATCTCGTCCGTTAATATCGAAGTTACGCGGATATCGTTCTGCCGAACCATTTTTCAAATCGAACCGCCATATACTATTGGCCACAGTAGCCAACAAACGGTCCTTCTTATCAACCACCATTGACGAGATCTGGCCACACGGACATTTGTCGTAACGCGAGAAAAGGTGTTGTTTTTCATCGACAACAAACAAGCCACTATCGGTCGCACACACAAGTCCGAACCCGTCGACATAAGCAATATCGCTAACAGCATAAGCGCCACTGCCCATAAACCAATTTTCGTTGAATAAAGACCATTTTCCTCCAACATACTTCCACAACGAGTTTGGGGCACAAAGCCACCTTTCTCCTTTCCCAGTCTCTATTGCTAGTCTGGGCCAGAGCTCCAAACAATCATTATGAGCAAGCGATTGTCGTTTCCAATGTCCGTTTTGGCAAACATACATGCCATCTCCCCCCGTCATAGCCCACACATCGCCATTCGGAAACCTATATGCGACCGCAAATTTAGAAGAGGGGTTCTCGAGGCCAGAAACCGGTAATGTAGTAAACGTATAGCCCTTTTGGGTAGGAGTACCCCTGAAAAGTCCCCCTCCCCAAGAGGCGATCAGCAAACGTCCATCAGAATCGGACGACACGGAAGTCAGATTCCTGTTTTTTAAACCATTTGTTTCAGAATACAATTTCACAGATGTCGCCGTCTCTGAGAATTCGCAAAGTCCCAATCCGTCACAAGTCGCCACAATATTTCCATTTGGCAGTTGGCAGAAATCGTTCGCCGGGCAATTGGGGAGTCCCAAATCGGCAGACGAGAAAGACCCGCCACTCCTCAACGAATACCTCCACAGCCCAGAATTTTGCGTACCCACCCAGACATTCCCATCGTTGTCGGCCAACAAGGCATAAAGTTTACAGAAATCATAATCATCGGCGCCATAAGGATGAATCCTTTCAAAAGCGGAATAAGCAGAAGGTTCTTCCCTGGTTACCCATAGTCCGTCACCGTCTGAAGCATACCAAAACGAGCCGTCGGCCGCCCTTTGCACACACCTGAGGCCATCGAAAGGCACGACTACAGAACTTTCCAATGACACGGAAGTCGGAGACTCCACTTTAAATATATTGATTTGGTTTGTCTGCACACAAGCCATCACCCTGTTGTTGGACAGCGAGATAAACTGCGGCGAAGGAGACCTTTTTGCCGAAGGGACGGACATATGGTACAGTTCTTTTCCGTTCGAGTTGTCGTAGACCGTGAGCGAGTTTCCATCGAGCAGCCAGTAATTACCAAAATTGTCGATGTGCATGCACTGGTTAATCTGCCCTTTCTTGTTGAGGAACGGACACAAACTGAAAAAAGACGACGACTTATTCCAAAAAGTACCGACAGAAGTATGTGCATAGAACACATCGTGCGAACCATCATAGCAGACGGAAGTAACGGTTTGCGTAAAATTCGGAGTCACAACAGAGACGAAAGAATCGGCCTTGCAATCGTATTTTCTAAAAAAGCCTTTATAGCCCGAAACAACCACATCTCCGCCTTTAACCGCCGTAACATGCAGGACAGAATTATTGGAAGCCGTCCGGTTATTTACCGCATAGAAGTCACGGAACACGGCGCCATCGAAACGGTTCAATCCACAGTCGGTTGCTACCCAGAGAAAGCCGCTAGAGTCGACAGCCATATCGTTCACGCAATTTCCTGCCAGGCCATTCATCGTACGGTAATTCGCGAAATTAAGATAGCGGACAGCACAGAGCGGTAGAGGCGCCATAACAAGCGCCAGCAACACGAATAAAATCAACGTCTTCAATTTGTTCATCTAACCGCAATCTATTTTAACAAAAATACAAAAAAAATGGTTCTCCCCAAGACACTTTATATATCGGGGACTTGTAATCTTACACAAACAACGCATAACTAGAGAGCGTTTTATAATTATCCGTATTCTTGACAGACAATTCATCACCCTTGACACATTATCAGGGGAAAAGGCTGCTTCGAATTGTCAGTTTTTCAAGAGAGCTAAAGAATGAATTGACACAACTTACAGTCTTTTGTCAGCCCCTCCTATTACCGAAAATCCGTAAATTTGCACGATTTAATAAGACAAACATAATTCTTATCTAATTCTATCTAAGGAAAAAGACATGAACAGAAAAATTGCTTCAACAGTATCGGTGTTAGCAGTCGCGACTTCATTATGCGCCCAAAATGCAGTCAGACCATTGTTAGCCAACAAAGAAGACAGCATCTACTATGCGAGGACCTACTGTCTAGACAACAACGCCCTCACGGGGAACCAAGAACTCGCCAAGCACAAAGAGGCTTTCATCAATTCTTTAAACACCACCTACAAAGGGATAGAGAAAGGACTTAGCGAAAAAGACATCAAAGAAGAACTCAACAAAGACACTGCCAACAAAGAGGCAGTTGAGACCGGCTTTGTAATTGCCACTATCTGCCATTTGGAAAAGAACAGAGGCCCTATATTCATACAATCGCTCAACGACAGACTGAACGGGGAAAGCAGCATAGGTTGGAAGAAGGAAGACATGCTACAATTCCTGAAAAAAGAGGAAGCCTTAAAAGAAAAGGAAAAGAACGATAAAGAACAACGATGGTCGAACCTTTTCAAGGAAGGCTACATCGAACTGAAAGACAAAAACGAAGGTATTTCAAGTGAAATTGAATACACGGGCAGAGGCGTCTTTATGAAGGTGAAAAAAGACGGGAAAGGAGACAAGGCAAGGCTCAAAGACATTGTCACAATAGCATACGACATGAAATTGCCAGATGGCAAGAACATTGGACACGGCAACGCCGTAGAAGTCACCCCCGATTACGTGATTAACGGACTATGCGCCGCTCTCATTAACCTGAAAGAGGGGGCAGAAGCGACCATCGTCATTCCCGAAGGGCTTGGCTACCGCGACGACATCATCTTTGAAGATCCGCTTAAGGCAGATCGTGACAAAGTTGAAAACAAAGGGCTCATAATGGATATCAAAATTCTGAAAATCAAGAAGAAATACTAAGACAAGAGCCATTGCACGAAGCAGAGACCAAATTGAATTTTTCACAGCAAGCAAGGTCAACGAAAAAAAAAGCGGATACGACATCGTACCCGCTTTCCTATTTCAGGAAGATTCAGTCGTTCTTAAACTCCATCATACGGCTAAGGTATTTCCCTATAATGTCAAATTCCAGGTTCACTTTGGAACCAACCTCAATACAATGGAAATTAGTATGGTCGTAGGTGTATGGGATGATACACACCGAGAATTGGTCCTTTTGCGAATTACATACCGTCAGACTGGTACCGTTAACAGCCACCGAACCTTTTTCAACAGTCACATACCCCTTTAGCGCCAATTCCGGTGTCACCCCATATTTGAAAGTGAACACCCAACTGCCATCAGCCCACGTTTTCGAAACACACTCGCCGGTGGTGTCAACATGGCCCTGCACAATATGTCCATCGAGGCGGCCATTCATCATCATACAACGTTCAATGTTCACCTCGTCACCGACTTTAAGCAGTCCCAGATTGCTCCGGTCAAGCGTTTCCTTAATGGCAGTAACCGTATAGTTGCTGTCGTTGTGGCTGGTAACCGTCAGGCAGACACCATTGTGCGCCACACTCTGGTCTACACCCAGTTCACCAGCAAACGGACACGACATAGTAATATTCAAATTACTGCCCTCCTTCTCCAGAGCGAGGACTTTGGCTGTGGTTTCTACTATTCCAGAAAACATATCTAAACAATTACTATAATTTCAGAATTAACCATAAATTGCGAATACCGCACAGTTTTCAATACAGCATATTATTCGCACTTTATTTATTGTTTTTCAAGTTCTTAAAAAACTAAAAAACATAGTTTTATAAAACATTTTCCTAAAAATGGAGGTTCAAGCAAAGGCATTTTCACACCACTTTTCCGTACAATTCGAACTCTTCAGCGCCCGTAACTTCCACATTATAGAACTCACCAATGGTCAGTTTTTGGTCTTTCGAAACCAGCACCTCTGGGTCCACTTCCGGCGAGTCGAATTCGGTTCTGCCAATATAATAGTCGGCTTCCTCACGGTCAATAATCACCTTCAACGACTGACCGACCTTGTCCTCATTTATCTTTTTCGAGATTTTCTGCTGCACTGCCATCAGGTCGTCAACCCGCTGTTGTTTGACCTCGAAAGGGATATCGTCATTGTAGTTCTCACTGGCATAAGTACCATCTTCGTCAGAATATGGGAAAGCACCCATACGCTCGAACTTCGCCCAGCGAACGAACTCAATCAGTTCTTCAAAGTCTTGCTCCGTCTCGCCAGGATGCCCTGTCAGCAAAGTGGTACGCAAATGAATGCCAGGCACTTCTTCACGCAAACGGGTCACCAAATCGTAGGTTTCCTGCTTGGTTACGTGTCGGCGCATTTTCGTGAGCATATTGTCGGAGATATGTTGTAAAGCGATATCGAGATATTTGCAAACATTCGGACGTTCGCGCATCACCTTCAGCACATCGTAAGGAAATTGCGCGGGGTAGGCATAATGCAACCGTATCCACTTCACACCGGGCACATCAGATATACGTTCCACCAGTTCGGCCAGACGCATTTCCTTGTAAAGGTCAACACCATAATAAGAGAGGTCTTGCGCAATAACTTGGAATTCTTTCACCCCCTTCCCAACAAGGTACTTCACCTCGTCGACAATCTCCTCAATAGGACGCGACTGGTAACGACCGGTAATGATAGGGATAGCACAATAAGAGCAGAAACGGTTACACCCTTCGGCAATCTTCAGATAGGCATAATGATTGGGCGTAGTCAAATCGCGTTCTAACGCCAACTGCTGGTTATAGCTTTTGCCCAAATCCTCAAGAATACCTTTCCAGTTGAATTTTCCGTAAAACTTGTCTACCTCTGGAATTTCAGCCTGCAAATCAGCCAAGTAGCGTTCCGACAAGCACCCCATAACATATAGTTTGCTAATCTTTCTGCGTTTCTTCAGTTCACCTAGTTCCAGAATGGTGTTGATGCTCTCTTCTTTAGCGTCGCCAATAAAGCCACAAGTGTTCACAATCACAATTCCCCCCTTCGGGTTCTCGTCGTCGTAAACCACCTGGTAGCCATTGGCCGAAAGTTGGCGGCTCAGCATCTCGCTATCCACCAAATTCTTTGAGCAACCCAGTGTAATAATGTCAACAATATTGCTATTCTTCATTCCTCTTTTTTACGATTAGGCATTTGTGTTGAACAGGGAATCAACAAAATCCTTCTTGTTGAATAACTGGAGGTGTTCGATACCCTCGCCCACGCCAATATACTTAACCGGAATTTTAAACTGGTCGGAAATGCCGATTACGACACCACCTTTTGCCGTCCCATCGAGTTTTGTGACAGCCAGAGCAGACACATCGGTCGCTTTCGAGAACTGTTTAGCCTGTTCAAACGCATTCTGTCCGGTTGAGCCATCAAGCACCAGCAAGACTTCATGCGGAGCATCTGGAATCACCTTTTTCATTACTTGTTTGATTTTTGTCAACTCGTTCATCAAATTCACCTTGTTGTGCAGGCGACCGGCCGTATCGATAATCACGACATCGGCATTATTCGCCTTTGCGGAAGAAAGTGTGTCAAAAGCCACTGAAGCGGGGTCTGAGCCCATACTCTGCTTAATGACAGGGCAGCCCACACGCTCACCCCAAATAACCAACTGGTCGACAGCGGCAGCACGGAAGGTATCGGCAGCCCCCAAATAAACGGACTTACCAGCTTTCTTGAACTGGTATGCCAACTTGCCGATGGTGGTAGTCTTCCCGACACCATTCACCCCTACTACCATAATCACATAAGGGACATCAGACTTCGGCAAATCGAAAGAAGAACCGTCGGCAGTGTTGTTTTCCTCTAAGAGAGCTGATATTTCCTCCTTCAAGATAACATTGAGTTCATCTGTTCCCATATATTTGTCTCGGGCCACACGCGTCTCGATGCGTTCAATAATCTTCAGAGTTGTTTCCACACCCACATCAGATGTGATTAGCACCTCTTCCAGATTATCGAGGACGTCGTCATCGACTTTCGACTTGCCAGCGACAGCACGCTTCAGTTTATCGAAAAAGCCCTGTTTGGTCTTTTCCAACCCCTTATCGAGGTCTTCTTTCTTTTTTGAGGAGAAAATATCGAATAAACCCATATTGATTATAAGATGGTGAATTTAAACACAAAGTTAACATTTTTTCGGGAGTGTATTTGATTTAAGTGGAAATTTGCACTCCGAAGGGGCTAAGTGTTACGGCCTACCCTGCCCCCCAGTGTTGCCACGTAGCGTTTTCCAAACGCACGGCGCCGCATAGGAGACCGGGCACGGTGTAAGGGCTGGCCCTTTTCCCGTACCCGGTTATTGAGATACCGTCTTCCTGATGGTGTTGGCGTTCCGGGGTGGCAGTATTAATCAGTTTGGGGCAAGCGGACTTTATTCCTTCACAAACCGCTCTATCTTGCAGGTGTGTTCCTTGGTCATCTCGTCGTAGTTGATGCCTACGAACAAAAGGTTGTCGTAGTAGTGGTTGAGGGCCTCGTGGTAATTCCTTTCCTTTATTTGCTGGAGGGCACTTTCCGTACTCTTGTTGTGCTTTAACTCTATGACCATTGCCGGTATGTTCGGCAGGTAGGGCACGAGCACCAGGTCGGCATAGCCCTTGCCGGTCGGCAGTTCCTTGACGAGCGTGTAGCGGGTGTTGGCGTAGAAATAGGCCAGGCAGATGGCACTCTGGAAACAGTGCTCGTCGTTGTAGGTCAGCGGATTGGTCACCTGGACGTGGGCGGCATCGAGTGCGCGGGCAACCGCCTCGGCGTTGCCGTTGATGGTGTCGTCGAGCAACCGCTTTGAGGCGTTGATAATAGCGAAGATTTGTTTGTAGTCGTCGTCGAACTTCACCGCCTTCACCCACTCTTGACGGACTTCCTCGTTCGGTATGCGGCAGGTCATGTCTTTGTCGTTGTATACCAGGTAGCCCAGATGGATAAGGTAGGTGAACACGTCGTCCTTGCCTTTGAAACTGTTGAGGGTGTTGGTAAACGAGGACACCTCTACCTCTACGCTGCCGCCGGCCAGCATGCTGACCACATCGTCCCTTATGCCATCGAAGTTCAGGCGTATATAGTCTGAAATAGCCTCAAAAGAGCCGGTTGTCGACCAGTAGTTAGCCATCTTCTTGCGCTCGATGGACGAGACCACCGATTTCGGATTCAACAGACTCACCTCGTCGCTGAGGTCGTAACCGTCATACCAGCGCTCCATTTCGTCAAACGACATTCCGTATTTACCGCAGAGTTCGCGCACCTCCTCTTTGGTAAATCCGATGTAGGAGGCGAACTGTCCGGCATCGAGCATGGTGTACTCAGAGAACTCGTTCAGCTTGCTCTGCACTTTGTCGCGCACAATCGGCATAATGCCGGTAATGTAAGCAAGGGCAAGAGCGGGACGTAGCGTGGTGTCTTTAAATAGTCCGTTCAAGAAACTGAGGTAGTCGTTGAACAACTGTTCAGGAACCTGTTCACGTACCAGAACATCATACTCGTCGATGATGATGACAAACTTTTCGCCAGTTTCGGAGTATACGTTCTTTATACATCTAGATATAGATGAGTTGTCATCAAATTGTATGTCAGTGAATTGTCTGCGAAATTCTTTTAACAATTCATTGTTGAGACCTCCTATCAAGAATTCAACGTTATTCTCTACTTTGGCATTCTGGTACCATCCGTTCAAATCCAGTTTGATGACGTTGAGCTTGTTCAGATACTTGTCATAGTCGGGCGTCTGCCCTATTTTCATCTGGCTGAAAATGGAGCGGGTGTCGCAACCCTTCGAGTAGTAGGCGGAAATCAGGTTACCCACCATACTCTTGCCGAAACGGCGTGGACGGGAGATACAGACAAAATTTCCCTGCGTGCAGGCAAGTTTGTTTAACTCTGCCAACACTAGAGATTTGTCTACATATATTTCTGAGTTCAATCCTATTTGAAACGCATCAGCGTTCGGATTCAAATACAAGCCCATGGTGCCTCCTTTTCTTAACATTACAAATTTAGCAATTAAGCGGTAACAATGCAACCGGGTAGTAGAGCCCGTTCTGCAGTGCGTCGGCCACGTCCAGCGCTTGCGGTGCCTCGTCCGTGGTCTCGTTCCATGCGTGGCACGGCCGTGGCAGCAGCGTCAGGCAGAACACTATGTATATCAGTAGGTGTCTCATATCGAATCTTTCAGTTTTTTATCGTTGTTTATACCGCAGTTGGTCACTTTCAGCCCACAGTCCGTTACTCCCCTTTTCTGTATGGTATTTTCGAACGCCACCAGTTGTTCTCTTCGTCGAGCTTTTTTTTCAGGGGCTCTAATAGTTTTGTGATTTTCTCTTTGTTATTTATTATTCTATCACTTATATCCTCCAATTCTTCAGATGTCAGCCGGTTGCATACGGGATGAGACATAAAGCAGTTAGTTACATGAGTATCGTTTCCCAATAACGTCTTGAATATATCCCTGATAGTTGGATCCTCTGATTTTGAGAGGATGGCCGACATCCAACTGCGACTACACAATAATATCGTATTAAAAGGAAGAACTTTGCCTCCACTTCCCTCAAAACAGTTGCACCTGTGATTATATATTTTTGTTTTGCAATCTAACATACACAGGTAGAAATCGACGGAAGAACTGCCATAAATCCAATCTTGATTATACTCATCCATAAGGTTTATTAGATATTCCGAAGAAGAATATGATTCGTTCCTTATGTTTGATTGTATTTCAGCAAGAAACTGTTTCCACTCTTCATGGTCCTGCATTATACGCAATAGCTTTCTGAATTTTCCCGAATCCTTCTTC
>DGTD01000032.1 GCA_002396385.1 Bacteroidales bacterium UBA4345 | reverse complement strand
TCCTCGATGAAATATGGAAGGCCGGACCCGCCATACAAAACGCACTTCTAACGGTTTTAAACGAAAAGATATATCTTAACGGACAGACCGAGCTTACACTTCCGACCAAACTGGTGATTTCTGCCTCGAACGAACTTCCGGCCGAAGGCGAGGGTTTAGAGGCGCTGTGGGACCGTTTCCTGGTCAGGGCGGTTGTTGAACCTATCAAATCGGCCTCGAACTTTAAGAAACTGTTGGTAGGAGAGTCCTCGCTCGCAGTCGGATTTTCTGAAGGTCTATCTGACGAGGAATACCACACCATACAGAAAGAGGCGGCAACTGTCACTATTCCTGACGAACTTATCGCTATCCTTATTTCTCTCAGAGAAAAACTGGCTGACGACAACGACGGCACTGACCTCTACATCTCGGACCGACGATGGGCCAAGGTGGCAAAAATTATGCGTACCAGCGCTTACCTTAACGGAAGGAAGAAAGTGGACATTAGCGACATACTGATTATGGAGTCGTTACTTTGGAACCATCCTGACCAGCGAGAATACATTAACGAACTTGTCGAGAACGAAGTGGCTGATTGCTACCAGATGATGGTGGACCAACAAGTAACAGATTTCAAACTGAAGCACGTGGAAAGAATGCCTAAATTGAAAAGCCAGCAGAAACTAAAGTTTTATTCGCCAGACGGCATTCATTACGAAGTTCAAGCAGGTGACTACAAATTTAAAATCAAGATCGACGATTACATGTCTATTCATTCGTCTATATACGGCGTTATTGACGACAACAATGTCATTATCCCGTCGGAAGTGAATGGTGAAGTCACACTCGCAGTTCATAAGGAGGGATTCCTTTCCATCAATTCCGTAAACTATCCGTTGACACCAGCAGGCAGAATGGAATCGAGTGATGAACTGGCCGACGACGTTACAAACAACATAAAGCAACTTTACTCCTCCATCAACAACCTGGTTGACGACAACCTCTTCTGCAAACCCTTTCAAGAATACGCAATACTCTATTCTTCTATTAAGAAAATGATATGAAGAAAAAAATTGATAGTTTCATAAAATACCACATAAACGCTGTTTTAAGGAACTTGTTTTCAAAGGAACCTTTATTGGTAGGCAACAGCAAAAGGGAGCTTGACAAGCAAACTGTGGTAGACATTGTTTACGATGCCCGGTTCACAGCCAAACTTTACGCTTTCTACGGTATGCGTGAACGTTTAACCAGCGAGGTTAGAAGCTTTATCGGTAGTGTGGAACAATACTTCGGCCTTCCCTACGATGAAGGCCTTACGAAAATTCACCCGCTTAAGGAAAATTTCCTCAACCAGTGGTTGCTCGACTGCATAAACCGCAAGTTTAAGGATAAGGAGATAAAAAAAACTGCGAAAATAGACAACAACAGCCCTTTTAACGGGAACGGGGAAACGGGAGATGCTTTCACTGAAATGAAACGCTATACCGACCCAAAAGGATGCAGACTTGTGGAAGGTATGCAAAATATGCTTGAATGTAATGGTTGTGGAAGAAACTCGTCATATTTTCACAGAGCAGCTGCCATTTTTCTCAAAACCATTCCAAACAGCATTGCCGATTTGGCAGCATGTTTGGGAAGGGATAACAGCCCTGCAAATAACAAAACAACAGATAACTCCATATTTCTGACCGCCGCAAAGACCGATATTGTTGGAATAACCACCGGAAGAGACCTATCGTGTGTAGTTCCGACTGAAATAGCCCTTCTTTCATCGCCTACCCTTGAAAACTTGTTCTTTAAAAAGATGCACGACAACAGTCTACAGATTTTCCAATCGAAGTCGGAACAAAGGATCCGTATTTCAGAGGAAGGACCCATTATGATAGGGATTGACACCAGCTGGTCGATGAAGGGCGAAAGGGAAATACTAGCCAAGACTCTGGCGCTGGCCACCATAGTAGTCGCACAAAAAAAGAAACGACCTGTCGAACTTTACGAATTCTCTATCGAAGCAAACAAATTGGTTATCAACGATTTCTACAGACAAAGAAAAGAAATTACCGAATTTATAGCGAACTCGCAAGGGGGCGGTACCGATGTTAACGACGTTCTCAGGCAGATGACTGGCAACTACAACGACGACTATTCTGTTTTTAAGAACGCAGACATACTGTTAGTAAGTGATTTTGAAATACCAGAACTGACCGACAGTATGAAGAATAGATGCAACGAGGCCAAGAACATGGGAGCCCGATTCTATGCTCTGAATGTGGGTAGTGAATCGGCGAACGACTATTTCGACCTCTGTTATAAACGATATGCAAACAGGGGATTCGATATTTTTGAAATCTATTAACTTATTCAATAAACAATATATAGAAAAAATTGTCCAAAAAGGGGAAAAAAGACTATTTAAAGTGCGAAACAAATGAAAAAACTGCTAATTTTACATTTAAAGAAAAACTCAAAAATAACTATATGAAATCTTTGACTAAAGAAATTTTATTATTTTTTCTATCACTGTTGTTGATGCCTTCCGCGTTTTCACAAGGTGTATTGACTATTGAGATTTCCGACACACTGAATGCTCCATTGCAAAATTTCAAGGTCAACATCAACCAGAACGGAAAACTGTTCAAAACATACACTACCGACGAGGAAGGTAGGGTAATTGACTACAATTTCCCTGCTGGAGACTACACCTACAGTTTCAACTATGGTGACCTTAACACGGGTGCCTTTTCTGTGAAAAATGGAGAACCCACCTGGGTAAACCTCGACTATCGGCGTGTTTCAATCACATTTAAAGACGAGAAAGGTAAACCCTCGAGCGGTAACAGTGTAACCCTCTACAAAAGGGAAGAGGACGGCACACGGAAAAAAATCGCTAAAAAAGTATCTGGAACCGACGGAAAGGTGCTGTATGTAGTGCCTGAAGGCCTATATACCTACGAGGCTTCGAATGGTGTAACAGACTTTGTTGTTGCCGATAAGAATATCAGTACCGAAATTGCAATGTCTTCCAAGTTAATCACCTACTTGACTAAATTCCGCTTTGTCAAGAAGGACAAACCCATCTCTGTTTATGCCAAAGACATTGCAATTAGCCAGTTTCAAAACGGATCGTATGTCAATTTTGGTCTCGTTATGGCGCATGGTACTAACGAGAAAGACGGCTACATCCTCTATAGTTTAACAGATAACAAAATTTCATGTCCGGTTGGCGAATTCAAATATTCAGTAACTACCAAAGACTATGGAACCATTAGTAACACGTTCAAAATCAATTCTACCAATTCACAAACAAACAATATTGTAAACATTGTCTTACCTGACGACGGAAACGAGGAAGGTGGAAGTGAGGGCGGTAATGATGAATATAAAAACAAAGACATCCACGTTCACATTAATGTGTTTAGTTGCGCCGACTCCACACCGTTGCGGAATATTGTTTGTAGCTGTGCCGAATCTGGCACACCTTTTCAAAACCTCAGTTCTACAAACAGTAAAGGTTCTTTGACCTTCACCGTAAAGAAAGGAGTCTACGATTTTTCTATCCGCGACGAAAAATTGCAAAATATAGCGATAAACAAAGATACCACTATTTCTGTCTGCCTGTCGACCTCAAATTTCGGACCTGACTGTCAAAAGGTTGTATTCCGATTTTTCCATAATGGCAAACAGTTCCACCCTCAATCGGTAGAATATATCGACTTAAACGTATTCGTTAATTATACCGACTTCACTGCGCTTATAAACTATTCCGAATACTATCCGAAAACCGATACCGATGGCTTGAAAAAGTTTACAGACACGCTATGCCTGCCTGAAGGAAAATACAGATACAGTTTTAAGGTTGACGAACCCTTTCATACCAAGAACTATGAGGACGAGTTCACGACCGAACTCGACGCACCCGTTAAATTTATCGATTTTAAAATTGAAGACCAGTATAAGGTCGACCTGTATGTCCTGAACGCCGATTCTACCCGTGTCGACGGTGTTTACTGTTTCGAAATAACGAAAGATGACGAATCTGTATTTTCATCGATCTACGATAAACTTAGCGACAAAAAAGGTTACAAACAATACCTGACCACAGCTGATACACTCTCCTTCTCGGCTGTGGAACAAACCTATACCCTGGGAATTGACCACGACACTACCCTCTACTTCCTTCTGGGAAAGACAAGGAATGTCTATTTCAAATTTTTGCACGACGGGGAAGTCATTACACCCGACGTCATGTCGATGTACTTTTATAAGGAGAAACTCTATTCCTATTTGGCCTCAACAAACACAGATGGTAATTACGTGTTCGACAAACCTGCTGCGTTAGAGGCAGGTCATTACACCTCGGAATACTATTTTAATGACAATCTAACCCCAACGTCTACCGTAACCTACAAAGTTGACCAAGAGTTCAACATTAATCCTGGTGACGAAGATACCACCATCTACTTTGTCGTTCCGGTTAAAAGGACGGTCGATATCCAAATAAAAGATGCCAAAGGCGCTAATGTGCAGGGCGTTTTTGCAAAGATTGAAAAACAACAGACCAATGGTGGTTGGACTAGTACTTACGAAGGCCAAATCCACTCCCAGCTGATGTCTGACGTCAACGGTATTGTCCACGATCAACTGGTTCCAGGCCATTACCGTATTAAGATTCTCGATATTGTAAGAGAATTCGACGTTACAGACTACGATGTGAAATTCTCGATCAATTCTGATGTGACATTGCTGAATGTGATCTTCAAATTCTTATACAGCGACGACAATACTCCAGTTAAGAATTTGCAATTCACCCTCTTGAAGGGTAAAAACTTCTTCAGCAGCCTTTCAAGTGGCTCGAATGGATTTGTTAAAACCGAATGTGAGGCGGGGAAATACTCGCTCGTCTTCAACAATGGCACCTCCACCGATGAAACCTACACTGTCTTTAGTGACACGACCTTTATAATCTACATTGACCGACCTATTCAGGTTGAGTCGGTTAAGTTGTCGGGTAAAAAATGTATTACCTATGGCAACAGCATGAAAATTGTAGCAACAATCGCCCCTAATAACGCCACACTGAAAGACATTGAATACACCATCGACAATTTCGACCTTGCAAAAATTACGGCCGACGGTACCCTTACTGCAAAAGAGAGTGAAGACAGCGGCTATGTTACCGTTACTGCCACGGCTAAAGATGGAAGTGGCGCAGCCGGCTCTTGGAAGGTTTACATCGGTGAGACATGCGACAGCAAAACACCAGACGACAAGGAAGGCAACAAACCCGGCAATGGTGAGGAACAAACCGAAGTGGATGCGTTTAAAGACAACATTATGATTCCGACCGTTTTCACTCCGCATGAAAAGGACGGGGCTAACGACGACTTCATGCCTGGCTACAGCGTCATCATCTACAACCGTTCGGGCGACGTCATCTGCAATTCCAACAATGGTTGGGATGGAACCTATAAGGGAGAAACTGCCGATGCCGGTGTCTATATTTATGTCCTGAAACTCAAAGATGGCAGAGTGAAGAAAGGCACTATCCAACTGTATAGAAAATAATGTTTAACGAGAAAGAGAAATGAAAAAATCGACCATAGTCATTTTGCTTTCGGTGCCTGGCTTCTGCAACGCATTGGAAAGCCTTGAATGCAACTTCATCGACAAATATACCAATGTAACCGGATATGAGGCGGTTTCGCACCTCAACGATACCACCATTGTCGTTAAACGCAACGACAGCCTGTTTGTTGCGAAAACCGACTACAACGGTGCCTTATACGACCTCAGTTTCAATGAGGCATTGACCAACTTAAAGGCTGAAGGGCAAATAGCATACAATGGTAAGGACACTTACTATTTTACCAACAACGGGAAACTCTATTCCGCTAAAATGAAGGGTGGAAAGATGGGTGAAAAAGTCCTACTCGAAGTCCCTGGTACTACCGTCAAACGTGAGAAGTACGACCACACGGCACTTGTTTACTGCAGTTGGCACTACCTGCCAGATGACTCTATCAGGGTCAGCAATCCGGCATTTGCGAAGAACACGCTTTATTTCTCCGCAAACCTGAAAGACTCAAAAGGACGTGACATTTACTCCACTCAAATCAGTTCAAGTGGCAGATGCTCCCAACCAAAGAGACTCGGGAAGAACATCAATTCGAATGGCGATGAAGATTATCCGCACATCCGGAAAGACGGACGGATTACGTTTTGTTCCAATAGGAAGAATCCGGAAACCAACACCGATAAAGGCAACTTCGACGTCTATATCGGGAAAAACGACAACAAGTCTGTTCCCGAACTTATGCGCGACTTTGTGGAAAGGAACAGGATTCCTGTAATAGAGGAAGACACTACTACCCTGCTAGCCGCAACCGACACCGTTAAGCCCATTAGCGATAGTGAGAAATTGCTGAATGCCCTTAAAACCGTGACCGACAGCTCCACTTTTTCTTCGTCGGCCAAAGAATTGTCTGATGTGCTTTCTACGAAAGACACTATGATTATGGCGTCAAAACACGTGGTTGCCGGCAAGGACCTCCGCATTTTCTATTTCGACCTCAATTCCGACCAACTGTCGACGGTATACAAAAAAGACATTGAGGCCATTGTCGACTTCATCAATTTTTATCCCAACAGCAACTTCCACATAATTGGCCATACCGACGAGAGAGGAGACGACCTCTACAACGAAGATTTGAGTATCCGCCGTGCCATGTGCATCCAAAATGAATTGATAAAGGCCGGTATTTCACGCGACAGGCTCGAAGTGTTTGGATATGGTGAAAGGAAACTGTTAATTGAAAACGCTAAAACAGAAGACGAGCACCAGAAGAACCGTCGGGTTGAAATTTTGAAAATAGACTAAAACAGAAGACAATGAAAACGATTAATAAAACACTGCTTACCTTTTTGCTGACTACCCTATTTTCAATTGACCTTTGGGCACAGCAAGATATTATGGTGTCCCAGCAAATCTTTTCACGCATGAACATCAATCCGGCTGGTACTGGTAATATGAAAAACATCGATGCCTTTCTGCTCGGACGCTTACAGTGGTTGGGAGTGGACAATACCCCTAAGACTGCTTTACTTAACGTTGGTTACTATAACGAAGGACTGAGATCGAGTTTTGGTTTGACAACCAACTACGACAACATTGGCATTGGGAACAGTCAAACCACAGTAGATGCCGTTTATGCCTACCATCTGGACTTAAGTGAGAAATACATTCTCTCGCTCGGTTTGTCTGCCGGTATGAATATCGGCAGTTTCGACCCCTATGCCAACGATCTGCGCGATGCGGAACCCGACCTATCGTCATACGTTAAAGACAAAGAGACTGAAATATCGCCCGATATTAACATTGGTGCAGAGTTGTCAAGCAAGCGCCTGATGTTCGGCTTGTCGGTAACCCACCTGCTTGAATCGGAACCCACCACCTTTAAAAAAGGCCGGCACATATATGCTTATGGCCGCTGCCTTATACCGCTTAACCAGGAGTTAGACCTGGCTCCAATGGTTTCATACATCCATCAGCACCAAGTGAACGAGGCCGAAATTGGCTCTACACTTTTCATTAAAAGAACTTTTTGGGGAGGACTCACTTGGAAGCCTGACTTGAAACACATTACCGATATGTCGATAATGTGCGTTAACCTTGGCATGGAGGTTAACATCTTCCGCATAGGCTATGCCTACAGCTTGAACATGGGCTCTGCAAACAACCTGCCTTCCAATACGCACGAAATTCTGTTAAGCGCACATTTCTAATGTTTTGGTAAGTGTTCCTACTCCCAAGTAGAAACACTTTACCGGCAAGTAGGTTTACCGTTGTTTCCACAATGGATTCCTCTACTCCACCACCACTACGGCGCTACTTCCGCCAGCCTGCTTTTTAGTGACCTCAATGCGTTTGTCGAGGTGTTTCACGTTCAAGGCGGGGCCGCATTTGGCGGTGTCGAGGCGGGCCGTGTCATCTGCAAGTTCTTCAAGGTGAAAGGCAACAAGGCGCTGGTTAACACCTGCTCGACCAAAACGAGCCAGTTTGAACTTATTTCTGAACCATAACCCCGGGAAAAAACAACACAGAACAGAATCAATGAGATGGAAGTCAGCCCTAAAGGGCTGGCTTTTTTGTTTGATGGAGTGATTATGCTATATTTGCAATGTTAACAGCCAAATCTATTTTATGAAAATTTATTCAATACTCCTTTTATTGTGTTTTTCCGTAAATGTGTTTTCACAATATCCCGCCAATTTGAAGTCGGAAGGTCTACCTGCACCTGTAGTTTACGATTCTGTCTATAATGTTGTTGTGTTGCCTAACGACCTGTTAAGCGGTAAATACGATTATGTGAGATGTAGTTTTTCCGCGTGGAATAAAAACTCCGTTAATTATTATTGGGATAGTTGGGCCACCGATGGGCGCTATTATTTGATATTTACCCCATACCAGATGATTTTGCGTACCAGTCACGAAAACCCTAATCCCAATCGTATCGTTTGGGTGGCTCCTATTACCACTCAGCAGTATGAGCGTCTGAAGGCCAAATGTGATTTCGAATACAAGTGGCTGGAAGATCATAAAGGAGACGAAATCTTTGATAGAAGTTACGAGAACTTCAGCCGATTGTTGAACAAGATAAATAAAAAAATGGGCGACTTGAAGTTTCAAATTCCTTCAAAGAAGGTTTTCGAATCTACGGATTGGGTATATCTAAATCCTGATTTTTAAGGTAACCCCGGTTTATCTACTCCACCACCACTACGGCGCTACTGCCGCCAGCCTGTTTTTTGGTAACCTCAATGCGTTTGTCGAGGTCTTTCAGAACTTGATTCTAGTTAAAAATTGAAGTGATACAGAATAGTTGCCACTTTTTGTTGCTGTTGTTTGGCCTTTTATTGCTATCTTTAAAGTTTACGGTCTGGTAAAATTGCTATCGAAAGGCAAAGAATTTACCATTTTTATCTCTTAAGGAAGGAAAGGACGTAAAATGACAACGCAAAGCGAAGCAATGCTCGAAGAGGAACTCATTGCCAAATTGGTGGGCATGGACTATGAACGGGCATATATTAAGGACGAAAAAGAACTTTACTCCAATTTCAAGATGCAGTTGGAACGTTTGAATGCGAAGGAACTTCAACGTTTCGGACGTACAACTCTAACAGACGAGGAGTTTGAAAAGGTGTGCCTGCACCTAAACGGAGGCAGCCGTTTTGAAAAGTCGAAGCGCTTGCGCGACATGTTCAGTATAGAACTGGAGAATGGTGAGCACCTTTGGCTGAAGTTTCTTGAAAAGACCAACTGGTGCAAGAACATTTTCCAGGTGGCCAACCAGATAAGCAGAAGGGGTAAGAAGAATTGCCGTTACGACGTGACCATCCTTGTAAACGGCTTGCCTCTGCTACAGATAGAACTTAAGAAAAGGGGCATTGCCCTGCGAAAGGCTTTCGAGGAGATTGAATACTACCATAAGGTAAGCTATGGCGAACTGTTTGACTATGTGCAGATATTCGTAATCAGCAATGGTGTTGACACCAGGTATTTCGCTAATAACCCGAATTGCGGATTCAAGTTCACCTTCAACTGGACTGATAAAGCGAACGTCAAGTTCAATAAACTTGACCTATTTGCTTCTGAATTCCTTTCAAAATGCCTTGTTGGCAAGTTCCTTGCCAAATATGTGGTGATGCACGAAGGTTCGAAAAGCCTGATGGTGCTCCGTCCGTACCAATACTATGCCGTAGAGGCTATTCTTGACTGTGTAAAGAATACTGGAAAAAACGGCTACATCTGGCATACAACGGGTAGTGGAAAGACGCTGACCTCTTTTAAGGCCGCACAGCTGATTGGCGAGATTGATGATGTGGACAAGGTTTTATTCGTAGTTGACCGCCATGACTTGGACAGCCAGACCAAGCTGGAATACGAGGCGTTTGAGCCTGGTGCAGTGGACGACACGGACAACACATATGAACTGATGAAGCGCCTGACTGACCCGAATAACAAGATAACGCTCACAACCATACAGAAACTTAATGTGGCTGTAACCAAGGATTTCTATATGGGCAAACTAGAAGAGCTGAGGGACAAGAAGGTGGTTATGATCTTCGACGAGTGCCACCGTGGACACTTTGGCTTATGCCATAAGAATATCACCAAGTTCTTCAATAATTTGCAGATATTTGGATTCACGGGAACCCCAATCTTCCCCGAAAACGCAAAGAACGATGTTACAACTGCCGACGTCTTCGACAAAAGCCTGCACAATTACCTGATTAAGGATGCCATTGCCGACAACAATGTTCTGGCGTTTAACGTGGAATACTACAACGGTAGCAATGTGGAGAATTACGAAAGCGACAAACGCATGGAGGAGATTGTCAAGTTTATATTTGAGAACCACCAGAAGTCAACCATGCAGGGCGAATTTGAAGCCCTGTTCGCCGTTTCGAGCATCCCCGTCCTTATGAAGTACTACAGAATCTTCAAGAAGATAAAGGCACAAGGGACTTTCGAAAACTCTAAGGGTGAAGAGGTGAAAGTGCCGGATATAAGGATTGGTGCAATTTTTTCGAAACGGATTGACTATGGCTACTCGGAGAATGAGAATACAGGTATGCCAGGCAGTGGAAACACAAGTGAGGTTAATGACAATTCAGACGATATGAAGGAGATTATGGATGACTACAACACCATGTTCCACACATCGTTCACCCCGGAAAACTTTACGGCCTACTATGACGATGTGAGTTTGAGAATGAAGCGATTGCCTGAAAAGGCCATGGAACCACTCGACCTACTGATTGTCGTCGGTATGATGTTGACAGGTTTCGATGCCAAGAAACTCAATACTCTGTATGTTGATAAAAACCTTGAGTACCACAACCTAATTCAGGCTTTTAGCCGAACTAACCGTGTGCTCAATGAAAAGAAGCAGTTTGGTCAAATCATGTGTATGCGTGATTTGAAGGAAAAAGTTGATGAAGCTGTGAAACTCTTTAGTGAAGGGCACGACTGTGAAACAGTACTTCGAAAACCTTTCTCTGAACTGAAGGCGGAACTGGTTGAACTTTCCAGAGCTTTCAAAGAGAAATACCCCGACGTTGAGTCTGTTGACCAAATCCAAGGAGAAAGAGCCAAAGTGGAATTTGTCATCGCCTTCCGTGAGATTTTGAAAAAACAGACCGAGATTCAAGTTTACAACGATTTCGAGCCAGATGACCCTGACCTTCCTATTCAAGAGCAAGAATACTTAGACTTTAAAAGCAAGTACCTTGATATTGCTATGGAGGTGAAATGCCAAAAGCAAAAAATTGAACAAGAAGCCGTTAGAGCTGCCGCAGAAGAAGAGGTCCCGTATGGAGAGCCACTTACACTGGAAGATGTGGACTTCTGTTTGGAGCTGTTGCATAGCGACACCATCAACGTGGATTACATCCTGATGTTGATAGGAAAACTTGACCCTATGAGCGGAACCTACCAGACTGAAAGGAAAAAGATTATCGACACACTCAACCAGGATGCGAGCCTGCGTGGCAAGAGCGAATTGATTGACCGATTTATTAAGGAGGTGATTGATGCAAACCCTCTCGAATACATTCACCTGCAGGAATCAGGCCAACTCAACCTGAAGGAGCGAATGAACGCCTTTGTTGACTTGGAACGCCAGCACCAACTAGAACAACTCTCAGAAGAGGAAGACATACCATTTGATACGCTGTTGGCCTACATCAGCGAATGGAACTTCCTGCACAGGGAGAAGACAGAGCTACTGGATGCTGTGTTGAAGGAAAGAAAACTAGGGCTTATAGCCAAACGCAAGAAGCGTGAGCAGCTGGTGATGCGATTGCGTGACATTATTGACACATATAATTTGGAAGAATAGTGAATACAGAGGACTTTCTCAAAAACTGGCGAACGAAAGAGAACAAGACAATAGAAGGATTGATTGACTACATCAATTCTGTTAAATCCGTAGCTAGTGACTATGTTTTAGAAAAACAGAATTCACACGAGATTGGATTTAATGCGTTCACTCTGGCGTCGGACATATACTACAGAGAGAATTACCATTCAGATATTCTTAAAGAGATTCTTGACCCCCAAGGATGCCACAGAGAAGGAAATGTATTTCTATTCCAGTTTATTGACTGTATCAACGACAATCTTATTGATTCAGAAAAGAGAATTCATAAGAGTGACTATGTAACGGCAGAGGTAATAAGGGAACTGCACAGAATTGACATACTAATAAAATCTACATCATCAAGGCACTGTATAATAATAGAAAACAAACTGAACAATGCCGGAGATATGCAAAGGCAGATACCCCGATATTATAAGGCAATGCTTGAAGATGGCTATATAGTAGATAAAATAATCTATATACCTTTGGACAAGGATAAAAGGCCTAACGAAGAAGATTGGACACAGGAGGAGAAAAAGGAATTAGAAAATAAGATTTCAATAATGCTAGCTTGTGATGACAAAAAGTTGGATTTAGTGTATTCCTGGCTAATGATGTGTCAGAAAAATGCCAAATATATCAATACGGCATCCGTATTACGGCAATATATAGAACTATTAGAAAACTTAGCAGAAAGTTTGAACATGAATAAAATAATGGAGGAATTTTATCGCACAATTTGTGACGATGAAGAAAACAGGAAAACTGTAAAATCCATCAGCGAGATGTACCAAGGACTTATGCTCTATAGGGCACAAAGGTTGAAAGCATATTTTGAAAGAGAAGGATTTTACCCTTTCTCCTCCGTATGGATTTGGCATAATTACGATTGCGTTCTAGAAAAATTCAACTTTGAAGAGCACCATATCACGTTGGACATATTCTGTGAAGAAGACGGATATTTTTTGAAGTTATGGAGCAGAAACGACAGGTGTGATTTAGAGAAATTATTTCCTAATTTTGAACTGTTAAAAAACGACTTTATAAGAGAGGATGATAACAAGTGGATTAAACGTGGATACGGGTTTAATCAAGAAAAAGAAGTGATAACGAAGGCTACGGAAATCATCAAATTCATGTGTAATTTTAAGAATAAAACAGAATAAAAATATGAGCGAAGAATTACAGCAGTTGTTGAGGGCAAGGCTGTGGCAGGTGGCTAATACCTTGCGCGGAAACATGAGTGCGGGTGACTTTATGTATTTCACCCTTGGTTTCATTTTCTACAAATACCTCAGTGAGAAGATTGAGTTGGAGGCTGATGGAATGTTGGCCGACGACGGCATTAGTTTCAAGAAACTTTGGGCGAGCGATGATGAGGAACTCAAGGAGGAGTTGAAAGAAAGCTGCATTGAACAACTCGGCTATTTCATAGAACCTGAATATCTGTACTCAACCATCATTGGTATGATCAATAAGAAGGAGAATATCCTTCCTAACCTTGAACGCAGCTTGAAGCGAATAGAGGATAGCACCACGGGACAGAGCAGTGCAGAAGACTTCAGCGGGCTGTTCTCTGACATCGATTTGACGTCTCCCAAACTTGGGAAAACGGTTGATGATAAGAACAAACTTATTAGCGAGGTGCTTCTTGCTCTTGATGGTATTGATTTCAAACTAAATGATGCAAGTGAGATTGATATTTTGGGCGACGCCTACGAATATATGATCGGACAGTTTGCCGCGGGTGCAGGGAAAAAAGCGGGCGAATTCTACACCCCGCAAGAAGTCAGCCAAATACTGTCGGACATTGTTACCACTGGCAAGACACGTCTGCGAAACGTGTACGACCCTACTTGTGGCTCTGGGTCCCTGCTACTGCGTACAGCGCGGGGTGGGAAAGCCGACCAGATTTATGGGCAAGAGAAGAATCCGACTACCTACAACCTTGCCCGCATGAATATGCTGCTGCATGGTGTGAAGTACAGTAATTTTACCATCGACAACGGTGACACACTGGAGGCCGACGCATTCAAAGACATGCAGTTTGACGCAGTGGTTGCAAATCCGCCTTTCAGCCAGCCTTGGACTGCTGACGAGAAATTTAATGTTGACGACCGCTTTAGTAAAGCTGGTGCGTTAGCGCCAAGTAGCAAAGCTGATTATGCCTTCATCCTCCACATGCTTCACCACTTGGCAGAAGACGGCACTATGGCCTGCGTTGCGCCTCATGGTGTGCTGTTCCGTGGTGCTTCCGAAGGAAAGATCCGTAAATATTTGATAGAGAAACGCAACTGCATTGATGCCATCATCGGTTTGCCAGCAAACATTTTCTATGGTACCACAATACCTACATGTATTATTGTTGTAAAAAAGTGTCGCAAAGACGATGACAATATCCTGTTTATCGATGCCAGCAAGGAATTTGAGAAGATTAAGACACAAAACAAACTCCGCCAAGAAAACATCGACAAGATTGTGGACACCTACCGCAACCGCAAGGAGATTGAGAAATATAGCCATTGCGCGTCAATGCAGGAGATTATTGACAACGACTATAATCTCAACATTCCACGTTATGTTGACACTTTCGAAGAGGAGGAAGAAATTGACATTAAGCAGGTTATGGCTGACATCAAAAAACTTGAAAGCCAGCGTGCTGAACTTGACAAGGAGATTGATGTTTACATGAAGGAGCTGGGATTGATATAAGATATACGAAATCACTTTGTTTTAAGACGTTATGACGGAGTTAGAATTGCAACAATACCTTCTAAAGAATTACCCAAAAGAAGACGAATCCTGTGAATGGAAGGAGTTCAAGAATCTCAAGAACGATTTCAACGGGAAAGAAAAGGATGATATTATATCTTATGTTTCCGCTCTATCGAACATGGAAGGGGGGAGTCTTTTGATTGGTGTGGTTGATAAGACACTTGAGATAGTAGGAACAGATACCTACAATTATGATCTGTCCAAAGCAAAGTTAAGACTGAAAGACCAGTGTACCAATCTTCCCACTGAAGGATTGGAAGTGCAGGATTTCATTACAGACGATACTCATAAGACGGTTTGGGTAATAAAAGTCCCGAAGCATATGAAGCGCCGTCCTGTCTATGCCCATAACAAGGCTTGGCAGAGAATAGACGACAGCCTTGTTGAAATGACAGATTCAAGATTGGAGGTAATTCTTGATGAACGTGATGTAGTATATGACTGGTCGGCACAAGTGGTTGCAGGAGCGACTATCAAATGCCTTGATGAAGAAGCAATTAAACTGGCACGTGAAGGATACAAGCAACGGTTTCCGCAATATTCCAAGGACTGTGATTCATGGGATGACACAGTGTTCCTCGACAGGGCAAAGCTAACAATAGGTGGCCATATTACGAATACGACCCTGCTTCTTGTTGGACGAGAAGAGGAAGCATACCGACTAAACCATATTTCACAGATTGTATGGAAGTGTTTTCAGGATGGTGAAACGTTCGGTGATATTTACACTATCCCGTATATAAAAAGTACTTCGAAATTGCTTGCGAGAATACGAAATTACAGATTCAAGATTTATCCAAAGAACTCATTGATTCCTGCCGAAGTCTGGAAATACGATACGGAAAGTATTCTCGAAGGATTGCATAATGCCATAGCACATCAGAATTTTGAGATGAGTTCTCGCATTATCGTTACAGAGGACAAGAATCAGTTGATTTTCCGAAATGCAGGCGGGTTCTTTGAAGGGAACTACAGTATGTATATTACAGGCGAGAAGACACCTACTGATTACAGAAACCCGGCTCTGGTTAAAGCAATGGTTAATATCAAGATGATAGACTCTCAGGGCTATGGAATACACAAGATGTTTGTCAGCCAGAAGGCACGTTTCTTGCCAATGCCTGACTATGACAAGTCAACGCCAACAGAAACAATACTTACAATGCCAGGCAACGTAATTGATGAGAACTATAGTCTCACTCTTTTGGAGAATCAGGACATGTCGTTAACTGACGCCGTTTTATTGGACCGTGTACAGAAGGGATATGAAATATCAAAAGAAGCGGTTGCAATGCTTCGTAAGCGCCATTTGATAGAAGGACGATTGCCAAATATATATGTATCAAAGCGGATTGCCCAAGCAACCGATCAAAAAGTGGAGTACACAAAGCATAAAGGACTAGATGCGAAGAAGTGCGAAACTTTCCTTCTCGACTCGCTCAAAGACCATGGCTCTCTAAGTAAAACGGAGATTGTAAAATTGCTGTTTGATCTTTTACCTGACAAGTTGAGCGACCAACAAAAGGAGTATAAAATTAATAATATGCTTCGAAAACTCAGAGTAGAAAAAAAGATAAAGAATGAAACTGTAGGAGGAAATAAATCTACATGGTCGCTTGTAAAACCATAAAATTACAAGCGCTTTACAAGCGGTTTTACAAGCGCTATTATTATAAATTAATGCATTTTCTAAATATAAAGTACTGATTATCATAGTGTAATGCTATTTTATGATGATGACAATATGCCTAGTCATACTTGTATAGTGAATGGATTATACAATTCAGGAGAGGAATTTGAGAGATTTAATAGGAAATAACATGAATAACAATAATATAGAAAATAAAGTCGCTAATGCGCCCCTTTTGAGATTCCC
>DGTD01000065.1 GCA_002396385.1 Bacteroidales bacterium UBA4345 | reverse complement strand
AGCCCTTTCCCCGTGCCCGGTTATTGAGATACCGTCTTCCAGACGGTGTTTGCGTCCCGGGGGGGCAGTGTTAATCAGTTTAGGACAAGCGGACTTTATTCTTTCACAAACCGCTCTATCTTGCAGGTGTGCTTCTTGGTTTTCTCGTCGTAGTTGATGCCTACGAACAACAGGTTGTCGTAGTAGTGGTTGAGGGACTCGTGGTAGTTCCTGTCCTTTATTTGCTGGAGGGCGCTTTCCGTACTCTTGTTGTGCTTCAACTCTATGACCATTGCCGGTATGTTCGGCAGGTATGGAATCAGCACCAAGTCGGCATAGCCTTTCCCTGTTGGCATTTCTTTGATGAGCGTGTAGCGGGTGTTGGCGTAGAAATAGGCCAGGCAGATGGCACTCTGGAAACAGTGCTCGTCGTTGTAGGTCAGCGGATTGGTCACCTGGGTGTGTGCGGCATCGAGTGCGCGGGCAACCGCCTCGGCGTTGCCGTTGATGGTGTCGTCGAGCAAGCGCTTCGAGGCGTTCACTACGGCCATCACCGCCTTGTAGTCGGAAGAGTCTTCAATGGAGTTGATCCACTCTATGCGGACCTCCTCGTTCGGTATGTGGCAGGTCTTGTCCTTGCGGTTGTAGCAGAGGTAGCCCAAGTGGATAAGGTAGGTAAAGACGTTGTCTTTCGAGTTGATGCTGGCCAGGGTGTTCTGGAACTTCAGCACGTTGACAGGCACGCTGCCACCGGCGATCATCTCGATAATATCCTGCCTGATACCCTCAAAATCTTTCAATATGTGGTCGCGGAGCACCTCGAAAGAGCCGGTCGCCGACCAGTAGCTGAAGAACTCACCGGTCGTCACAGCATTGACCACCGAAAGCGGATTGCAAACCTTTATGCTGTCAGACATCTGGTAACCGTCGTACCAGCGCAGGCACTCGTCATAATCGGTGCCATATTTATCGCACAAGCCTTTCACCTCCTCTTCAGTAAAGCCGATTAAACCTGCGAATTGACGTGGTTGCAGCATGGTATACTCGGTGAACTCATTCAATTTGCTCTGCACTTTGTCGCGCACAATCGGCATAATGCCGGTGATGTAGGCAAGGGCAAGGGCAGGACGTAGCGTGGTGTCTTTAAACAATCCGTTCAAGAAACTGAGGTAGTCGTTGAACAACTGTTCAGGAACCTGTTCACGTACCAGAACATCATACTCGTCGATGATGATGACAAACTTTTCGCCAGTTTCGGAGTATACGTTCTTTATACATCTAGATATAGATGAGTTGTCATCAAATTGTATGTCAGTGAATTGTTTGCGAAATTCTTTTAACAATTCATTGTTGAGACCTCCTATCAAGAACTCAACGTTATTCTCTACTTTGGCATTCTGGTACCACCCGTTCAAATCCAGTTTTATGACATTTAGTTTATTTAGGTACTTGTCATAGTCGGGCGTCTGACGGATTTTCATCTGGCTGAAAATGGAGCGGGTGTCGCACCCTTTCGAATAGTAGGCGGAAACCAGGTTGCCCACCATGCTCTTTCCGAAACGGCGCGGACGGGAGATACAGACAAAGTCCTGGTCTGTTTCTGCCAGTCTGTTCAACTCGACAATAATCAGCGATTTATCAACATATATCTCGTTACGAAGACTTTGTTTTAACGCATCAGCGTTCGGATTCAAATACAAGCCCATAGTGACTCCTTTTCTTAACAATGCAAATTTAGCAATTAAGCGGTAACAATGCAACCGGGTAGGGTGCGGCACTGTTGACGATTTTTAGACACCGATGAAGCCACTGGGTTGGCATGTGGAAAAGTAACAACTGGTGTGTTTGGTCGGGTTTTACAATGAATACGTTGGCTGATGTGAAAATGATAAACTTTCTGTTGCCTCCCTATTTGTAAGCATTTAAGTGCTTTCTTACCAATAAAATCATTATTTTTGTGAAAAATTGGGTGCCTATTTTTCAAAAGGATCCCTTATTCAAAATTACGATGGCTGAGATTAAAGTGGAAAAGGTGCTGCCTTATGAGAATGAGGGCAACAACAAGACGGCACAGGTGGAGGAAATGTTCGACAAAATTGCCGGACAATACGATACAATGAATCATCTGATGTCTCTCTTCCAAGACCGGAACTGGCGCAGAACCGCTCTTAGGTCGCTGTTAGACCTGAAACCGATGCGTTTGCTCGATATCGCTACTGGTACGGCCGATTTTGCCATCAGCGCTTATGAAGAATTAGAGCCTCAGGAAATTGTCGGTATCGACCTTTCGAAGGAAATGCTCGAAATCGGTAGAAAAAAGGTGGAGGTGAAGGGGCTTGGAAAAATCATCTCGCTCGAGCAGGGCGACAGCATGAAGTTGCGCTTCGACGATGCTTCTTTCGATGCTTTGACCGTCGCTTTCGGTGTCCGCAACTTCTCTGACCTGAAACAGGGCCTTTCTGAAATGAACCGTGTCTTGTGCAATGGCGGTAGGGCGGTCATACTCGAACTTAGCGAACCCTCCAATCCCATCTTTAAGTTAGGTTACAGCTTCTACACCAAGTGCGTTATCCCGCTAATGGCGAAATTGGTAGCTAAGGACCTGAGGGCTTACGAGTATCTGCCTGAAAGTATCGCCGCATGTCCGCAGGGACAAGAAATGGCGGCTTTGTTGAAAGAGTGTGGGTTCTCCGATGTTAAGGTACGCACGTTCACTTTCGGCTCTTGCTCGCTTTATGTGGCTAAAAAGTAGGTTCGTGTTATTGAGTAATTGTGTAATATGAAGATATTAATTACCGGAGCCTCTGGCTTCATAGGAAGTTTTGCTGTTGAAGAAGCTTTAAGGCGTGGACACGAAGTCTGGGCCGGAGTTCGTGCAAGTAGTAGTCGTGAATACCTGCAGGTGCCTGGGACACAGTTTATTGATTTGCCTTACTCTTCGCTTAACCAGCTGGTTGCAAAACTTGAGGATGTGAAGAAGGAAATTGGTAGGTGGGACGTCATCGTCCACATTATGGGACTTACTAAGTGCAAGCAGAAAAATGATTTCGACCGTGTCAATTTCGAGTATACAAAAAATTTGGTCGACGCGCTCCGCCAAACGGAGATGCAGCCCCGACAGTTTGTTTATATGAGTAGCTTGTCGGCTATGGGGTCGGGTGATCCTGTCACCTTGAAACAAATCGATTATGACGATACTCCCAATCCGAATACGCTGTACGGGAAAAGCAAGTTGCGCACCGAAAACTATTTGCGGTCGCTGCCCGACTTCCCGTTCACTATACTGCGCCCGACTGGCGTTTATGGCCCCCGCGAAAAGGACTATTTCGTCATGTTACAGACTTTGCAGCGGCATTTCAATCCTGCCATTGGCTTCAAACCGCAATACATTACCTTTATATATGTAAAGGACCTGGTCAAGGTTATTTTTGCCTGCATCGACAAGCAGAAAATCCACGAAACTTATTTCGTTGCCGATGGCGATGTGTGGACCAGCGACGACTATGCGGCGCTCGCTAAGCAAAAACTGGGCGTGAAGTGGACTATTCCGTTACGTGTGCCTTGCTTCTTGGTGAAAGGCATTTGCGCTGTTATGGAAAAAGTGGGCGGCTGGTTTGGCAAATTTCCTACGCTTAATAACGATAAATACAATATCCTTTCCTCTCTTAATTGGAAGTGTGATACAAAAAAATTGGCTGATGAGTTGGGCTTTAAGGCCGATTATAACCTCGATGCCGGACTTGACGAGTGCATTGAATGGTACAGAGAGCAAGGATGGATCAAATAATTTGATAACAATAATTTAAATATACGATATGAAGATTGAGAACAACAAGTATGTCGCAGTTACCTATAATCTGATTGTTGGAGAGGCTGAGGGCGACGCTACTGTTATGGAGTCGGCAACTGCTAACCGTCCCTTAGAGTTTATTCCGGGTTTGGGTATGATGTTGCCTAAATTCGAAGAAAATCTTCTGGGGTTGGAGCAAGGAGCAAAGTTCGATTTCACAATGTTGCCTGAAGATGCTTACGGACAGCGTGATCCTGAACGCATCGCTAATGTGCCTTTTGAAATCTTCCAAGATGAAAAGGGTAAGATTGATTTCAATGTTGTCGCTGTTGACCATACCCTTCCGATGATGGACCAGGAAGGTAACACTTTCCATGGAACTGTAACGGAAATTGATAATAAGAAAAAGGTGGTGGTTATGGACTTTAATCATCCGTTGGCGGGTGAGACGCTCCACTTTGTTGGTGAAGTTGTTGTTGTGCGTGACTGTACAGCCGAAGAAATGGCGGCTGCTACCCAGCCTCATACTTGTGGCGGCTGTGGCGGCGGTTGCAAAGGAGGCTGCGGCGGTAAGGACAATAACGAGGGTGGTTGCTGTGGTAGCGAAGGCGGTTGTTGTGGCAAATAACTTTTACATCGTTTTTTAACAAATGGGTAATACTTTTGGCAATATTTTTCGTCTGACGACTTATGGCGAGAGCCATGGGGTGGCTGTGGGTGGTATTATCGATGGGGTGCCGGCCGGGCTGGAACTCGATTTGGATTTTATCCAGAGCGAACTCGACAGACGTAGGCCTGGACAGAGTGCTATCACGACCGGACGTAACGAGGGCGACAGAGTAGAATTTTTGTCTGGCGTTTACGAGGGCAGGTGCACGGGCACTCCTTTGGCTTTCGAGGTCAGGAACACAAACCAGCATTCTAACGATTACGATGAGATGAAATCGGTTTTCCGGCCCTCTCATGCTGACTATACTTACACTGCTAAATACGGTTTCCGAGACCATCGTGGCGGAGGCCGCTCAAGTGCACGCGAAACACTCTCGCGTGTGGTTGGTGGGGCTGTTGCCAAACTAGCCCTGAAACAACTGGGTATTTCTGTGCAGGCCTATACGTCGCAGGTCGGTAACCTGGTTGTTGGCAAATCTTATCAGGAACTCGACCTCTCGCTGACTGAAAGCAATGCCGTGCGTTGCCCCGATGCGGAGCTGGCGACTCAAATGGAGGCTCTCATCAAACAGGTGAAACTCGACGGTGACACTATTGGTGGCGTTATCACTTGTGTGGCGAAGGGGGTACCTGTTGGTTTGGGTGAGCCTGCTTTCGGTAAGTTGCATGCTATGCTGGGTAACGCTATGTTGTCGATTAACGCCTGCAAGGGCTTTGAATATGGTATGGGCTTTGCCGGTGTCGGCTTGCGTGGCTCGCAGGTTAATGACATCTTCACCGGAAAGAATGGAAAAATCGGCACACTGACCAACTATTCGGGTGGTATTCAGGGTGGTATCTCCAATGGTGAGGATGTTTATTTCCGTTGTGCCTTTAAGCCTATTGCCACCTTGTTGCGCGAACAGCCTACGGTCGACTTGAATGGGAACGATGCCTGCATCAAAGCGCGTGGACGACACGACCCGTGTGTGCTGCCTAGGGCGGTGCCTATCGTCGAGGCTATGGCGGCAATGACGTTGCTTGACGCCTACCTGATGAACAAGTGTACACACTTATGATTTGAAAATATTTTTCTGCTGATTTTCGAGCATTTAATGCCAAAGTTGTGAATAATCAGTTTTTTAATTATTTTTGTCGGTGTGCTTTAAATAAGTAATAGTTCTTATAATGAGAAAGAGATTAGTTGTACTGGGCTTCGCTTTGAGCCAGTCTGTTGCTATGTTTGCAACAATTGAAGATGCGCAGTCGGTTTCCGATAGTGTTGCGGTCCAAACAAGTCCTGTACTTGTCGTTGAAGATTCTGTCAAGAGGTCTAGTGAAGTCCCTCTTGATACGGCCGACTATTTCGACGAGCAGAACGATATCATAGAAATGGAAGCGGCAAAACCGTTACCCGAATACAGGTGGACCACTATTGGTGTTACTTTTGGTGGCGGTTTAGCGTGGTATAACAGTACTCCGATTAACAACCGTTTCGCTCCGTGCCTGCGTGGTGGCTTGAATTTCGATGTCCCTATCGGACAGTGGTTCTCGTTGCAACCCGAACTCTTATTCGCTGTGCGTGGTGGCGGTTTCAAAACCGAGGTCGGATATAATGTGGAAGACAACCTCTTTTATTTCGATGTTCCTATTAACTGCAAGTTCAGCAAACGTATGAACTTCTCTAAAACATGTACTGGACGCGGTTTCGTATCTGTCGGACCTGTACTTAGTTTAGGCGTCTTTGGTAAGTCTACAGCTAAAGAATTAGACAACGAACATCCGTCTGTCAATAATAAGTTGTTCCAAAACAACCCTGACGAGGAAACTGAACATGCAATCTATCGTAGTTTCGATTTCAGCCTTAATTTCCGTCTGGGTTATGATTTCGACTCCGATTGGTCTTTTGCTATCGGTTACCAACTTGGACTTGTTAACTTGATGAACGACAGTAATTACGATGCGAATGAAGTGAAACAGTATAAGTCGGTTTATACCGATAACTTCCCTGTCTTGACCAACAGCTCGGCTTATATGACCCTTGGTTATCGTTGGTAACCGGATGCTATACTTATCGTATAACGGAACCTGCGTTTGTGGGTTCCGTTTTTATATAACACTAGTTGAACGCAATTTATGGCAATGAACTGGAAACAGTTGCTTTCTTCTAAAAGATTCGGACTTGAAGATTACCACGATCCTAATAAACACGACCGTACAGAATTTCAGCGCGATTACGACCGGCTTATCTTCTCGCCCACTTTCAGACGTTTGCAAAATAAAACGCAGGTATTCCCCCTGCCCGATAAAATATTTGTACATAACCGATTGACCCATAGCCTCGAAGTCGGCTCTGTTGGCCGCTCCCTAGGCGAAATTGTAAGTAGGCACTTGGTTGGGAAATATGGCGAGGATGGTGGACCGTATATTGGCGAATTGGGGTCCATTGTACCTGTCGGCTGCCTCGCACACGATTTGGGCAACCCTCCATTCGGGCATTCGGGAGAAAAGGCTATCTCTAGTTATTTTAGTGAGGGTCCCGGCGCTGTCTTGAAGGAAAAGTACGGTCTTTCCGATGCCGAATGGCAGGATATTGTCAATTTCGAAGGGAATGCGAACGCTTTCCGGTTGCTTACGCATCAATTTTCCGGGCATCGTCGTGGCGGTTTTGTCCTTACCTATACGTCTTTGGCCTCTATTGTGAAGTATCCTTACGAGTCTACTTATATAGCCAAATTGGGGAAACCGAAGTTCGGGTTTTTCCAAAGTGAGAAGGACGATTTTCGGCTTATTGCTGACGAACTGGGTATTAAAGAGGTGGAACCTTCCCGCTTTGTCCGTCATCCGTTGGTGTTTCTAGTCGAGGCGGCCGATGACATCTGTTACGAGATTATGGATCTTGAGGATGCCCACAAACTGAAAATCTTATCTACTGAGCAGACGGTAGACCTTATGTTGGGTTTCTTCGATGAAGAACGAAAACAGCGACGGCTTCAACATATGGATAAGATTCAAGATGTTAACGAGCAGATTGCCTATCTGAGAAGTAGTGTTGTTGGTGAACTTGTTCGTGAATGTACACAGGTTTTTGTCGAGAATGAAGAGGCTATTCTTGACGGTTCATTTCAAGACAGCCTGATCAAACATGTGTGTGAAAGGGTTCGCAATGCATACAAAACATGTGAACGGGTCTCTGTCGAGAAAATTTACAGGTCGCAGTCGGTTGTCGATGTGGAAATTTCTGGTTACAATATCATATATAAACTTATCGACCAACTTGTTAATGCTGCATTAGAACCCGATAAAGCCTATTCCCGACAGTTGCTTATGCGTGTACCACAACAGTATGAGATGTCTGCTCCGGCTTATTACCACCGTATTTTGGCAGTGCTCGATTATGTGTCGAGCATGACCGATATTTATGCGTTAGACCTTTATAGACAGATAACAGGCATAAGTCTGCCACACTTGTAGGCTTGTTCCAGTTGACAATTTTATACAAATTGGGGCTTATGGGTGCTACTTTATTACTTTTTACTGTATTTTTGTGTAAATTATTATAAAAATATGGTTACTTTCTTTACGGCATTTGTTTTACTGATTTTAGGGTTCTTTATTTATGGCGCCTTTGTTGAAAAAATATTTGGCGCTAAAGCAGACCGAAAGACTCCTGCTTATGAGAAACAAGATGGCATAGATTACATTCCTATGGCTTCTTGGAAAGTGTATCTGATACAGTTCCTGAACATTGCTGGCACTGGTCCTATATTTGGTGCTATTATGGGTGTTTTGTTTGGACCTGCCGCCTACTTGTGGATTGTTATCGGCTGTATTTTTGGAGGTGCCACACACGACTATCTCGCTGGTATGATTAGTCTCAGCAAGGGAGGTGCCAGTCTGCCCGAAGTGGTCGGTGACGAGTTGGGAAGTGCCGGACGCCAAACCATGCGTGTCCTTTCCCTTTTACTGATGATTATGGTTGGTGCGGTTTTCGTAACAACACCAGCGGGTCTACTTGACGGACTATTGCCTCTTTCGTTGGGAGAGTTTTCCGCATGGCCTGTTATAATTTTCTGTTATTATATATTGGCAACTCTTTTGCCTATTGATGCGCTTATCGGACGAATTTATCCTTTGTTCGGTATAGCCCTTATCTTTATGGCGGTGGGTGTCTTGGGCGGAATCTTGGTTCAGCCTGGAGAACTGCCTGAAATAACAGAAGCCTTTACTAGTCACCATCCTGCTGGTTTGCCTATCTTCCCGATGCTGTTCATTACAATTGCATGTGGTGCCGTTAGCGGTTTTCATGCCACACAGAGCCCGATGATGGCTCGCTGCTTGAAGAACGAAAAACTGGGCCGCCCTGTTTTCTATGGTGCTATGATTACCGAAGGTTTGGTGGCTTTGATTTGGGCGGCTGCGGCTATGAAGTTTGCCGATTCTCTCAATGTCGATGGCGCGACTCCCTATGAGAAATTGGCTACTTTCTTGAAAGAACATAATGGTAATGTGGCGGCTGTCGTTAATGCCATTTGCAACAACTGGCTGGGTACTGTTGGCGCATTTTTGGCCATCTTGGGTGTTGTGGCTGCCCCTGTCACTTCTGGCGACACTGCTTTCCGTGCGGCTCGTCTGATTGCTGCCGACTTTTTGCATTTCTCACAATCTGATGTGAAGAAAAGGCTTGTTATTGCTGTTCCGTTATTCATAACTTCGGCTGTCATTATGAATTTGAATTTCGATGTGCTTTGGCGCTATTTCGCATGGTTGAACCAAAGTCTTTCTATTTTCACTTTCTGGGCTATCACAGTTTGGTTGTATAAGAATGGCAAGCCATATATTATTACCTTGGTTCCTGCCCTATGGATGACAATGGTTTGCTCTACCTACATTATGATTTCGCCGAAAGAGGGTGTAGCTGCTTTAATGAATGGGGTTGAGTGGTGGCCTGTTGCCTCTTATGCGTTTGGTTTTGCTGTCTCTTTGACGTGCCTATACTTCTTTATCAAGTATATGCGCGCTAACAATACGACGCTCCCCTCTGATTATAAGCTCGACTAATACAAGAAATTGTCAATTTCTGCGTTTATGCCATAGAAAACAACCGTTTTCTATGGCTTTTTTATTGTGTAGCTGACAGTTAGTTGCCAAAACACATTCTTTATGCCTCTTTTTTTGAAGATTTGTGTTATTTTTGCGTAAATTATCTAATTTATGAAGTTCAAATTTCTTTTTGTGCCTGCCGTACTCGGATTGGTTTTGGTTAGTTGTCATAAAGATGACGAAGATAATGAGTACTCCAATTCCGATCCGCGCATCCGTACTGTTTATGTCGATGGATTGAATGTGCCTTTTGTTGTTAACGATTTTGAACATGTCATTTATAATTATGACTCGCTGACTTACGGAACGGATGTGTCGCATAGAATGATATTTTTTACCGATTATGATGTGAAGAAGCCGGGTCTCTCCTACTTTGTCAGTGAAGGTGAGGGAAACGAATGGAAGTACTATACTAACAGAACGGCCGATTCTGTTTTCCTTGATCTTAACAATCTGAGGATTACTACCACATCTTACGATAATAAGTACTCTACCCATTATAAACTTGATATCCGTGTACACAAGTATGATATTAACTCTTTCTCTTGGCAGAAACTAACCAACCTCTCCTTTAAAGGCGATGTTGAATCGTATAAGTCTGTTGATATTAATGGAGTATTCTATTTCTTCTATACAAACAAGAGTGGCGACAGTTATGCTCTATCTTCTGTCGATGGAAAGAAATGGACTTCTAAAAAGTTGAAAAAGCACGGATACGATTGGAACTCTTTGACTGTGTTTGGTGAAAATGCGGCTTTGTTCGCTGATGGCAAGTTGGCTTTGATTGATGTTGCTAATGCTTGCGAGGTTTCGTTGAAAGATAATGTTGCTGGTTTGAAAACTTTACTCTTTAAACTGGGCAATATGTATTGGGCCATTGGCACCGATGGCCTATACATTTCGGAAAACGGATCTGACTTCAAGAAAAACTTTTCGCTTCCGTCTGGTTTCCCTTCTGACAATATAACTTCTTTGGTTACGCTTACGGGTTCACGTACACGTATTGGTTATATATATGGTTCTGCCAATGGCGAAGCTTCTGTTTGGGCGCTTGATAAAGGTGGTAATCTTGTTAAAGCGTCCTCTTCCTCAGCTGGTCTGCCTCTCTTGTCTAAAACCGTTATGTTGAATGTTGATAACGAGCTCTGCCTTGTAGGCGGTATTAATTCCGATGGCGAATATGTAAACACTTGTTACACTTCTGACGATGCCGGAATCAATTGGACCGAGAACTGGCATAAGGAATTACCTAGCAGCATAGGTCGTGTGGCGAATCTAGGGGCTTTTGTTACTGAAGATGGTAAGGTGATTTTTGCTTCTGGCGAGACTGCCAATGGCATTTTATCTGCTGTCTGGAAGGGTACTCTGAAGGGCTCGGAATAATTACAGATTAGATTTAAATAGAAAAGAGGCAATCGGTTTTAAACCTGTTGCCTCTTTTTCTTGTAGGTTGTTTCACTACTTCAAAACATCAAAATGTGTTTTGTAAAATTACAAAGTGAACTCGAAGGTCTCCTTGTCGTTTACCTGTGCAACGTACGAGCCGTGTCTCCATTCGCTGAAATCAAGTGCCTGGACGTTCTCGTTGTAATAGATAACGTGGCCCTTTTTGTCAGAAATGACTAATTTCGAACTCTTGCAGAAACTTAACAAATTGTCTTTTATAGAAAGACAGTTTGCAGCAGATGTTGCGACATTAGAAGTGGCGGCTTCGTTCACTTCGTTATTGGCCATCCCTGTCAGTACAAACAGCATTGAACCAATAATCAAACTCAGCTTTTTCATGACTACAATAAAATAAAAATTTTGTGTGTTCTTTTTATAACGTTACAAATTTAACAATTTTAAAACTGGATTTGTATGGATTTTTTATTCATTTTATGATAGAAATGTCCAATATTTTCGGGCTGTGACTAATTGATTTATAATTTCTTGATTGATATCAAGAAAAAAGCACGTGTAAACAACACGTGCCATTCTCTGTATATTCCGCAATGGAATTTCTATTATAGTGCTCTCGCTAATTCGCGGAAAAGGGTCGATAGGTTTTTTTGCGCTTTAAGAGAATTGCGTTGTACGTCTTCGTGGTTATTCTCTACTACACCAGCTTCCGCTAAAACGTTCGATACAACCGAAACTCCAAAGCACTTAATACCGCACCAGTGGGCTACTATGATTTCTGGTACGGTGCTCATTCCGCAGGTATCGCCACCAATCAGGCGGAAATACTTGTATTCTGCCACGGTCTCGAATGTAGGACCCTGGGTACCTACATACACACCTTTCTGGTATGGAATGTCTAGTTGTTTTGCTATTTCTTCTGCTTTTGCGACCAAATCTTTGTTATAGGCATTGCACATGTCGGGAAAACGGACTCCCAATTCGTCACAGTTCGGACCATGTAAAGGATGCTCGGGGAATAGGTTGATGTGGTCGGTAATGATCATGATGTCACCCGCTTTGAAGTTCGGGTTCAGCCCCCCTGCCGCATTCGATACGAACAGGTATTTTATGCCGAACATCTTCATCACCTTTTCTGGAAAGGTGATGTCTTCCATGCTGTAGCCCTCGTAGAAGTGGAGGCGGCCCTGCATAGCCATCACGCTTTTACCTGCCAGTGTTCCGAACACCAGTTGCCCTTTGTGCCCGGCTACGGTGCTGGTTTTAAAATTTGGTATCTCGTTGTATGGAATAACGTCTTTTACTTCGATTTCTTCAGCTAGTTTACCTAACCCTGTTCCCAGTATTATTGCAATCTCGGGACGCTCTTTGGTCCTATTCTTCAGAAATTCGCAGGTACTGTTTATTTTTGTTAACATATTCTCTAATTTGTTTGGTGAATAAATCGTCGTTGTTTACCAGTCTTATCTCTAAAGGTATGTAGTAGATTTTGTGTTTCAACTCTTGTGGCAGATTGTCGTCGCATTTCATGCGCATTGCGTCTTTTTCTGTCGTTAAAACAATTGTGTCATCTTTCCCCATCAATGCCAACTCTTCCAACATCTTTTGGTAATTTTTTTTCTTGAAGTTGTGGTGGTCGGCATAGCGCAATGGTTTAATCTCCTTGCAAATAGTACTGCTGTATTCCTCAAATAGTTCAGGTTTGGCAATGCCGCTTACACAGAGCGCTTTGTACGATGCCAGGTCTGCACTTGTGAGTGAATCTGCGTTTTCTGGAAACAATGGGGTGATCTGTTGGTAGTCGATAGTGGTAAAATAGAGCGTTTGGTATGGGTAGAGGTTCAACTCTTTCCCTATGATGCGCAAGTCGATGGGCTTTACGTCTGCCGGGCATTTTGTGACAACTACGATGTTTGCGCGGTCTTTGGCGCTCAGTGGCTCTCTAAGCCGGCCGATTGGAAAGATGTGGTCGTTTGTGACGAGGTTGTTGTAATCTACCAACAGAATGGTGATGTCGGGTTTGACGTATCGGTGTTGGAAAGCATCGTCTAGCACAAATACGTCGGGACGTGGATTCACCTCCTGTAGCATTCGTTCTATCCCGCGTGTGCGCTTGGCATCAACACCAACCGACACATCCGGAAACTTCTGTTTCATCTGGTAGGGTTCGTCGCCTATTTCACTTACTGTGCTTTCTGTTGTGGCAAGCCTGAAACCTCTTGTTTTGCGTTTGTATCCTCTGCTTAGAATTGCTACGTTGTTGTCCTCTTTCAACATCCTGACAATGTGCTCTGTGAACGGAGTTTTGCCGGTGCCGCCCATGCTGATGTTGCCGATGGAAATGACTGTCAGATGTTCGAATTTCTGTTGGCTCAGTACGCCAATTTCAAACAGCCAGTTGCGGACGGATGTCCCCAACCAATAAAGCATCGCGAAAGGCGCAAGCAGAATCTTTATGGGTAGCGGTTTGTCGTTAGTCATAATCGGTACTTGTCTTTTTCTTTAAAAATAGGCTTTATTTGGCTGTTATGCAATATTTATTGGCTTTAATCGCTAAAAATTCAGTTTGTTGTAGCGTTTTGCATAAAATGGATAGGCGTCTTTGCTGTCTTTTATGTTTTCCACTATGTTGTATATTTCCAGCCGTTCGCCCTCCGTCAGCGGTGTCCGGGGTATTATCAGGCATTTCCCGCAATGCCAGTTCCCCCGGCCATCGCGTTCCACGCAGACCATCTGGTGCTCGTAAGCTTCAGAACTGATGCCGTCGGCGGTTACTGCTGGCGTGTTGATCTCTACCTCGTCGCGGGGAATGATGTCGTAATAGCCTTTATCGCCGATGCGGATGTCCTCAAGCGAACGGTTGCTCTTGAAGCGTTCAGGCTTGTTACGGTCTGGTTTGCCGTTGTTGCCCTTCCCTTTCTCGACAGGACTCTTCCCTTTGTCTTTATTCCCTCCCGCTTTGGTCGACTGGCACCAGCGTCGGTTTTTCTCACGGTCGGGGTGTTTCTGTATATATTTGCCGTACCATACGATTACATCGCACAATTCGAGGGCGAAACTGTACAGTTGGCGGTCGCCTCCAATGGTGTCGAGGTAGTCTACCACGTTCTTCGATTCGTCCGGATTTTCATCTGCCGTGTGTACGCACGCGTTGGCTGTGTTCAGTATCTGCTGCAGGTTCTCGCTCACGATTTGTGGAAACAGGTGGTCGCCCCGCTCGTATGAACCGTATCTTACACCAAGGTGTTTTGTGTTTTCTCCAGACAGGTAACGCAACGATTCTTGTATGTTTATTTTCCCGTTCAATGCGCATTCATCGGGTAAAAGACCTGTCTGGTGACAGGCTCTTAGCAGGTACTCGATAACTTGCCGTAGTTGGGTGAAGTCTTGGTAACTGGTGTTTTCGCGTATCGTTTCCGGAAAGTGGAGTGATATAAGAACCGGTATCAGTATGTTTTCTATCTCTTTGTCGAGCCGGTTGTTCTTTTCCGAAATGGTGCGGAACACGTCGGAGTATAATGTCCGTATTTTTGTTTGGTAACTATTCTCGTCCGATTGGCGGATGTTTAGAAAAAGTCGGTCAAGATCGGTTGTTCCGTCGTCGTAGCGTTTGTCTTTGAAGTAGAGTAGTGGCCCCCAGTCGTCGTTGTGTTTTTTACGGTCGTCGTTGTTTACCATTTGCAGCACCAGATCAAATTGTTCCATCGTGCCGGCACTTAACACATACCATGGTATTTCTGTATGTTTTTCTCCAAACAGTTTCGAGAGGCGTGGCAACACGTAGGCAAGGAATGTCTTGTCTTCCACACTGTCGGCACTGAACTCGCAGTTCGCATCGAGTATTATGGCGGAATACTCGTTGAAATGGTCTTTTAGCTCTGTTTCTGCCACCTCCCAGTTAGGGTAGCATGGTAGGTCTATGTTGTATTGTTCTGCCCGTTGTTGTGTGCCTTCTACAACCGATGGGTCGTTGTCTATCCAAAGCACTTTCATTATTTCGTTGTTTGCCATAAGCGTATGTTATTTATACGATATACAGTTGTGGAATGTCAGCAGATAGGCGAACGGGTAGGTGGCGTTGTCGTCGCATTCTATAGTCGCACTGCCTCCGAACCGGCTCATCAGGTTCCTGATCTGAAAGGCGCCCAGACCGTTGTGCCCGTCTGTGCCAACGGCTGTACTTCCACCATACATAAACACTTTTTCTTCCGACATGCCTTTCTGTAGCGGTTTGCCGTTGTTCGACACGGTCACTATGCAAGTGCTGCCTATACTGTTGTATTCTATCCGTATAGTGTTGTTCTTGTCTTCGATGCCCGAAAAACCATGCGAGCAGGCGTTGCTGACTATGTTGTCGAATATCTGGGTGAGGGCTTGCCTCGGAAAAACCAGGTAGAGGAGCGGGTCGCCTTTGTGTAGCACTACCTCGCCTTTTATTTTGAAGTCTTCTACCGCATATTTGCCCATTTCATCGAACTCGAACTTGAACATCGGACTTTGGTGGGTTGCCATGTATTCGCTAATGAACGGCGCTAGCGCTATGTCTTCGGTCTCCATTCCATCGCCTATCGTGAAGGTGTTAATCTGGTTCGACAATATGTTGAGCGACTCGCTGATCCGGTTGTAGATGTCGCCGACCGAGATTGGTCTTAACTTGCCGACTTGTATCTTGTCGTCGAGTGTGCCGTTGTGTTCTGCCCTCGCTTTTTGCAACGTATTCCACCAGTTGTTCAGGTTGAAAAGGGTCTGCCCTACGGCGTGTTTTTTCAGGTGTATGTCTTTCTGGTAGTTTTCGAAGTCTTCCTGCTTTTCGGCCATCAGGTCTTGTAGCAGGGTCAGTATGTCGTTTTTCACCAGCACGTCTTGTACCTCTAGGCTCGGCAGTTCTATGACTAGGTTGAGCAAGTCGCTTTTGTCGATTAAATCGTCTATTTTGTGCGCTTGTTCGTTTGTCTTTGCTACATTCTCTAACTGTTCGCTCAAGCGGTCTGATATCAGCTCTCGTAAGAGGTAGTCCTCGCTAACTAGGTTGTGGTTTTTGATGCGGAAGGCAAAGTAAGGTATACGGTCTACCCAAACACCGTCCTCCAATCCGTTCATTGTGCTGAGGCGGGCCACCCGGAACCGGTTGCCTGTTAGTGCGGCCATCAGGCAGGGCTCTGTAATGTGAGAACTCACAAGGTAGTTGCCCGGCCCTATGTTCTTGTCGGATATATACGACAGCATATACTGGTCGGTGAAGTTTTCTAACGACATGCACCATTTTTGGTTGTCTTGATTAGTGACATCAATCTTCCAAAGGTCGAAAATATCGATTAAATCGCCTAAACGGTATTCTTTTTCGGTCGTTTCTTGTGTCTTTCCCATGGCTCTTTCCCTTGTTTATAATTAAATATAAACATTTTTCCTGAATTTGTAGGAGGCTCTCTTACTTTTTCCTACAGGTTGTGCATCAGCCATTTCGATAGGTCCTCTTTTTTACTGCCGCTACGCCGGGCATAGTCTTCCAGTTGGTCGTCGCCTACTTTGCCTACCATAAAGTAGAACGATTTCGGATGCGATATGTAGAGGCCCGATATTGAGGCGTTGGGCTGCATGGCCCCATTTTCGGTGATGGAAATGCCTATTTCCTCCATTCTGAGCAACTGGTTTGTCTTGAATATGATGCGTTGGTCTGGTATTGATGGGTAGCCAATGGCCGGCCTTATTCCGTCGTATGGCTTTTTCATCAGTTCCTCTGGGGTGTAATGCTCGTTGGGGGCGTAACCCCAGTAGGTGGAGCGGACTTGCTGGTGCAGCCATTCGGCTGTGGCTTCGGCAAGACGGTCGGCTACGCTTTTAATGAGTATCGAGTTGTAAAGATCTCCCTTTTCTTTATAACCCTCGCTTAATTTGTCTGCTCCGTCAACACAAAGACAGAATAATCCGATGAAATCGGACTTTGGTGAAATAAAGTCGGCAATCGACACACATTTGCCCGACAACTCTCCCGGGTGTTGTTGGCGCAGCATGGGTAGGTAAATCTCCGCTTGCCCTTCAGGACTGATGACGATGCCTTCGTTTTCGCTATGGGCGGGGCAAAACATAATTTTCGCCCTTATCGTCAAACTTTTCTCGTTTTTCGCCTTTAATAGCGTTTGGCGGGCGTCTTGGTAGAGGTTAAGGGCTTCGCGGGCTTTGTCGGCTCCGTATTTTCTGTTTTTTATCAGAAAATTTTGAATGCATTGCTCGCATCCGCAGAAATTGTCCATTCCATCGAATCTTCCGGGTAGCCCCCACGCTTTGAAAAAGAAGACCCAGTCGATGTAGGGGACAACTGTCGATATGTCGATGTCGTCGAATACTTTCTCACCCTTTAACTTCGGAATGTCCATTGCCTATAGCTGGTTTTTAAAATGGTCTGCAAAGTCTTTCGAAATATAGTTCTCGAGGCTGGTGCAGACAAATGAACTGAACTCTATGCCGCAGGCCATTACTTTGTCCCAGATGACGGTCGGGACGCACCCTGTCTTCAAGTTGTCGTAGGTGATGCCGTATTTTAGTAGTCCGTATATTACGCCAGCATTGAAACTGTCGCCTGCCCCTACAGTGCTTACTGGTGTAACGGTGTGTGCCGCATACGATTTGGGTTCGTTGCCATTGCTGTACAGGGTTACTCCGTCTGCCCCTTTGGTATAGATGAAATTTTTGGTGAAGAAGTCAATGTGTTCTTTGTAGGTCAGGGCTGGGTCCTCTTCGCCAAACAGGTACTTGAAATCTTCGTCGCTTCCTTTGAATATGGTGACGTATTCCATATTTTCCAAGAATGATGGCATCAGGTGTCGAACTACTGGCGCCAGGTTTTTGCGGAAATTCACGTCGTAGTAGACAATGGCCTTTTTTTCGCGTGCTAGACCTAGCAACTCGATTAGCGGTTCGCGCAGGGCTTCGTTCAAGGCGAAAAACGAACCAATCAGTATTATATCGTTCTCCTGTATGTCGGGCATTGTGTAGTCGAGGCGCCCTACGCTCGGATAGTCGGTATAAAACATATAGTCGGGGTGCTCGTTTTCGTCAAGAAAGGCTAGTGCCACTGCCGACTTGTGTTCGTGCGGAAGTGTGCACATTAGTTCGGTCGACACACCGTTCTCTTCCATACAATGGCGAACCAGCTGGCCCACGTTGTCGTTGCCGACTTCGCTGATGAAGAGCGGGCGCTCGCCCATACGCCCTAGCGATACCATAGCGTTAAACACCGAACCGCCTGGCTTGCCGCTGATGGGCTGGCCGTTTTTAAAAATGATGTCGAATACTGTTTCGCCTATTCCTATTACTTTTCGCATGTTGTGTCTTCTTAATTTTCGGGGCAAATATAATCAAATTTGTTTATATGCTTGTGGCGTTTGCGATGGGTTGTGGTAGGTTCCTCCGACATTCTGTTCGATTGTCTTACAATATGTTCCTGCTTTTCCAAAAAATTATTGCTGCTTAGTACATTTTTTACTTCATTTTGCGTCCGAATATGACAAATTGAAAGCAAATTCGAAGTATTTGTAGCAGAATGTGTTCGAGTGGCCGCTTGGTAGCTTTTTGCGGAAGTTTGAATTTGTTAGTTTGTGGTCGACTGAAACTGAAAAATGCGCTTTTTTGATGCATTTTTTGTTTCAGTTTGAAAGTTAATGTTAAAAAAATACTATTTATCAACAGCGGTTGCCTCGTTGTAGTGTAATATATAAGTAATTTTGTGAGCGATTAACAACCAGCCGGCTTTTCCCAGTCGCTGAGGATGGTTTTTGAAACAGATAACTAACAAGATTTTATAACTGGCTATAACGTTTGAGCCGCAAAAGAAACAAATTTATGCAAAGCAATTATCCTACGCAGGGGGGACTTTACAATCCCGAGTACGAGCACGATGCGTGTGGTGTCGGAATGCTGGTTAACATTCACGGCAACAAGAGTCACGAGCTTGTGGATTCAGCATTAAAGGTTCTTGAAAACATGCGCCACCGTGGTGCTGAAGGCGCTGACAACAAAACTGGCGACGGTGCGGGAATCATGTTGCAGATTCCTCACGAATTCATTCTTCTTCAAGGTATTCCTGTCCCTGAGAAGGGTAAGTATGGTACCGGTCTCGTTTTTTTGCCTAAGGACAAGAAAAAGCAGCAAGACATCCTCAACATCATGATTGAGGAAATTGAGAGGGAAGACCTTACGCTTATGCACCTTCGCGATGTCCCTACTAATTCCGAGTGTTTGGGTAAGGCTGCGGCTGCCGTTGAACCCGATATCAAACAGGTGTTTGTTACGGGTGTCACTAACGAAAAACTCGATTCTTTCGACCGTACGCTCTACATCATCCGTAAGAAGATTGAGAATCGTATCAAGGACGAGGATTTTTATATTGTTTCTCTTTCTAGCAAGAATATCGTTTATAAGGGTATGCTTACCTCTATGCAGGTTCGCGAATACTTCCCTGATTTGAGCAATAACTATTTTACCAGTGGTTTGGCTTTGGTGCACTCTCGTTTCTCTACCAATACCTTTCCTCGCTGGTCTTTGGCTCAGCCTTTCCGTCTGCTTTGCCATAATGGTGAAATCAATACCATCCGTGGTAACCGTGCCTGGATGGAGGCGCGCGAGAGTGTGCTCTCTTCTGAGATGCTGGGCGATGTTAAGGCTATTCACCCTATCATTCAACCGGGTATGTCTGACTCGGCTTCCCTCGATAACGCACTCGAGTTCTTCCTTATGTCGGGTATGAGCCTGCCTCACGCTATGGCGATGCTCGTTCCTGAACCTTTCAACGAAAAGAACCCTATCAGTGAGGACCTGAAGGCGTTCTACGAATACCACTCTATCTTGATGGAGCCTTGGGACGGTCCGGCTGCCCTTTTGTTCTCTGACGGACGTTTTGCCGGCGGTATGCTCGACCGTAACGGCTTGCGCCCTTCGCGCTACCTCATCACGAACAACGATATGATGCTGGTGGCTTCTGAAGTGGGTACTATTGAGTTCGAACCTTCTGAAATTAAGGAAAAGGGCCGCTTGCAACCTGGTAAACTGCTCCTTATCGATACGGAAGAGGGTAAGATCTATTATAATGGTGAAATTAAAGACAAACTCTGCCACCAGAAACCTTATCGCGAATGGTTGTCGACCAACCGTATTGAACTTGACAAACTCAAGAGTGGACGTAAGGTTAGCAACGATGTGGAAGATTACGACCGCAAGTTGCTCCACTTTGGTTTCACTCAAGAAGATATCCGTCGTACCATCATCCCGATGGCTTCTAACGGTGCGGAACCTGTTGCCGCTATGGGTAACGATACTCCGCTGGCTGTTATCACCGAGAAGCCACAGTTGCTTTTCAACTACTTCCGCCAACAGTTCGCACAGGTTACCAACCCTGCTATCGACTCTATTCGTGAAGAGTTGGTGATGAGCCTTACCGAATATATTGGTGCTGTGGGCATGAACATTCTTTCGCCTAGTGGCGAACACTGTAAAATGGTCCGTCTTCCACAGCCTGTGTTGAACAACACCCAGCTCGATATTCTCTGTAACATCCGTTATAAGGGCTTTAAGACCGAAAAGTTGCCTATCCTCTTCGAAATCTCTAAGGGTGAGGCTGGCTTGAAGGCGGCTCTCGACGATATCTGTAAGAAGGCTGAGGCCAGTGTCGACGAGGGTGTTAACTACATTATATTGTCGGATCGCGACATCGATGCCGAACACGCGGCTATCCCTTCTCTGCTTGCGGTGAGTGCGGTTCACCATTATCTGATTTCTGTTCAGAAACGTGTACAAACAGCCATCATCATCGAGTCTGGTGAAATACGCGAGGTTATGCATGCGGCCTTGTTGCTCGGATATGGTGCTTCTGCCCTCTGTCCTTATATGGCTTACGCTGTTATTGCCGATCAGGTTAAGAAGGGTGAAATTAATGAGAACTACGAGTCGGCTGAAAAGAAATACATCAAAGCTGTCGACAAGAGCCTGCTCAAGATTATGGCGAAGATGGGTATCTCTACAATCCGTTCTTACCGTGGTGCCAAAATTTTCGAAAGCCTTGGCTTGAGCGAAGACTTGTTGAACACTTACTTCGGTACCAAACAGGCTACTATCGGTGGTATCGGTTTGAAGGAAATTGCGCGCGATGCTATTCGGTTCCATAATCAGGCTTTTGCTTCTAAAATCAGCCCTATTCTTCCTAGTAGTGGCTTGTTCGCTTACCATAAAGATGGCGAGAAGCACGCTTGGAATCCTGAAACCATCGCTAACCTCCAGTTGGCTACCCGCTTGAATGACTACAATCGTTACAAGACTTATGCTAAACTGGTCGACGAGAAAGAAGATCCTATCTTCATCCGCGACTTCTTCAATTTCAAGAAGAATCCTATCGACATCAACAAGGTCGAGCCGGTTGAGGAAATCGTCAAGCACTTCGTAACTGCCGCTATGTCGTTCGGTGCCATCTCTAAGGAGGCGCACGAGGCTCTCGCTTTGGCTATGAACAAACTGGGCGGACGTAGTAACACTGGTGAGGGTGGTGAAGACAACGAGCGTTTCCATTCTACTGTCGATGGCGTTTCGTTGTGCTCTAAAACAAAACAGGTCGCATCTGGTCGTTTCGGCGTGACGGCTGAATACTTGGTCAATGCGGAAGAAATTCAGATTAAAGTGGCTCAGGGTGCTAAACCTGGGGAGGGTGGACAGCTGCCTGGGTTTAAGGTTGATGCTGTTATTGCCAAAACCCGTCACTCTATTAAGGGTATCTCTCTTATATCTCCTCCTCCTCACCACGATATTTATTCAATAGAAGATTTGGCACAACTGATTTTCGACTTGAAAAATGTCAACCCTAATGCGGCCATCTCTGTTAAACTCGTTGCCGAAACCGGTGTCGGTACCATTGCCGCAGGTGTGGCTAAGGCTAAAGGTGACCTAGTGGTCATTTCTGGCGCTGAGGGTGGTACTGGTGCTTCTCCGGCTTCTTCAATGCGCTTTGCGGGCATCTCGCCGGAAATCGGATTGAGCGAGACTCACCAGACTTTGGTTGAAAACAACCTCCGTGGTTACATCCGTGTTCAGGTTGATGGTCAGTTGAAGACCGGACGCGATGTCATTAGTATGGCGCTTCTTGGTGCTGAGGAGTATGGTTTCGGAACTGCTGTGCTGATTGTCTTGGGCTGCGTTATGATGCGCAAGTGCAATACCAATACATGCCCTGTGGGTGTGGCTACGCAAGACCCTAAATTGCGTGAGCGTTTCCGCGGTCACTCTGAGTATGTGGTGAACTATTTCCGCTTCATTGCACAAGAAGTCCGGGAATATCTGGCTGAAATGGGTTTCACCTCTCTTAAAGATATTATCGGACGTACCGACCTGATTGAGATAAAGCCTCGTAAGGAAGGCTCAAAAGCTGCTACTATCGATTTCAGCCGTCTTCTCCATAGGGTTGAAAATGGTGCCGACATCGTTTGCACTACACCTCAAAACCACGAAATAGACAAGGTGCTTGATGTGGATTTGATTGCTGAGGCAAAAGAGGCGGTCGAAAACAAGAAGGAGGTCTCTCTCAATTATAGTATTAAAAATACCGACCGTGCTGCTGGTGTTATGCTTTCTGGTCTGGTGGCAAAAAAATATGGTGCTGCCGGTTTGCCTGACGAAACAATTAATGTCCGCTTCAAGGGGTCTGCTGGCCAAAGTTTCGGCGCTTTCTTGATGAAGGGTATCAACTTCAAACTCGAAGGTGAGTGTAACGACTACTTCGGTAAGGGTTTGAGCGGTGGACGTATCTCTATCATCCCTCCAATCCGTAGTAACTTTGCTGCCGAAGACAATATTATTGCGGGTAACACGGGCTTATATGGCGCTACCTCTGGCGAACTTTATGTGAATGGCCGTGTTGGCGAGCGTTTCGCTGTTCGCAACTCGGGGGCGATTGCGGTTGTTGAGGGCGCTGGCGACCACTGTTGCGAATATATGACTGGCGGACGTGTGGTTGTTCTGGGTGAAACCGGACGTAACTTTGGCGCTGGTATGTCGGGCGGTGTCGCTTATGTTTGGAACAAGAACCAGAATTTCGATTACTTCTGTAATATGGATATGGTTGAGTTGACCCTTATCGAGGAAACTGCTTCTCGTAAGGAGTTGCACGAACTCATCCGCCAGCACTACCTCTATACGGGCTCGAAGATTGCCCGCACTATGCTCGACGACTGGAACCACTATGTGGAGGAATTCATCCAGATTACTCCTATCGAGTACAAGCATGTGCTTCAGGAAGAGCAGTTGGCTAAATTGCAACAGAAAATTTCTGATATCAGCCGCGATTATTAATACGGCAGTCCATTCATTATATTTCAAAAACTTCTAAAAGGTTACTAAAATGGGAAATCCTAAAGCATTTTTGACTATACCAAGAAAGGACGCCGGTTATCGTCCTATCAACGACCGTATCAACGACTTTGGTGAGGTTGAACAGACTCTTAACGACCACGACCGCCAGTTGCAGGCTTCTCGCTGCATGGAGTGTGGTGTCCCTTTCTGCCACTGGGCCTGCCCGCTTGGCAACAAACAGTTCGATTTCAACGACGCTATTTATAAGGGTAAGTGGAAAGAGGCTTACGATGTGCTGCGTCAGACGAACGACTTTCCTGAATTTACCGGACGCATCTGTCCGGCACTCTGTGAAAAGAGTTGCGTCCTTAACCTGACCATCAAGGAGCCTACCACCATCCGCGAAAACGAGTGCTCTATCATCGAGAAGGCTTTCCAGGAAGGCTTTGTTGTTCCTGAAATTCCTGAAAAACGCAATGGTAAGAAGGTGGCTGTTATTGGTGCCGGCCCTGCCGGTCTTTCAGTTGCCTGCCGTCTGAACCAGATGGGTTACACAGTTACCGTTTTCGAAAAGAACGAGGCTATCGGCGGTTTGGTCCGTTTCGGTATTCCAAACTTCAAACTTAACAAGGCTGTCATTGACCGCCGTCAGGCTGTCCTCGAGGCCGAGGGTATTGAGTTCAAGTGTAATCAAGATATCGATATTAAGAATCTTCCTGCCGGCTACGACGCTTATGCGGTTTGTACCGGAACTCCTACCGCACGCGATTTGAATGTGCCAGGACGCGATTTGAAGGGTGTTTACTTCGCGCTTGAAATGTTGTCGCAACAGAACCGTGTGCTCGCCGGCCAGTCTTTCTCGAAAGACGAGTTGGTGAACGCCAAGGGTAAGAAGGTTTTGGTGATTGGTGGTGGTGATACGGGTTCTGACTGTATCGGTACTGCACACCGCCAGGGTTGCGTAAGTGTTACCCAAATCGAAATCATGCCTAAGCCTCCGGTTGACGACAATCCGGCTACACCTTGGCCTAACTGGCCTGTTGTCTTGAAAACGACTTCCAGCCACAAGGAGGGTTGCGACCGCCGCTGGTTGCTGACTACCAACAAGTTTATTGGCAAGAACGGCAAGCTGACGGGTGCTGAGGTGGAAGAGGTGGAATGGAAACCAAATCCTGATGGCGGACGCCCTATTATGGTTCCAACTGGTAAGAAGGAAATCATAGAGTGCGATATGGCCCTCTTGGCCATGGGCTTCTTGAAGCCTGTGCAGCCTGAGGTGGCCGATAATGTCTTCTTCGCTGGTGACGCCGCTTCTGGTGCCAGTTTGGTTGTAAGGGCTTTGGCTTCGGGTCGTGATGTGGCCCAGAAGATTGACGCCTATTTGAACAAATAATTAACTGAATACATTTCAACAAAACGGGGGACTTCCTTCCGGTGTCCCCCTTCTAATAAGATATATCTATGTGTGGAATTGTTGGAGCATTTGAATTGGAGGAGTCTGCTCAAGACCTCCGTCCCCAGATGCTGGAGATGTCAAAACGCATTCGTCACCGTGGTCCAGACTGGTCTGGCATTTATTGTGGTGACAAGGCTATTCTGGCTCACGAGCGTTTGGCTATTGTCGACCCTCAGTCTGGTCGGCAACCGCTTTATAGCCCCGACCGCAAATTGGTGCTTGCTGTAAACGGTGAGATATATAACCATCAGGCTATCCGCGACCGCTATAAGGATTACGATTTCCAGACCCGTAGCGACTGCGAAGTGATTCTGGCCCTTTACCGCGACAAGGGTGCCAACTTCTTGGAGGACTTGAATGGTATTTTCGCTTTCGCTCTTTACGATGAGGAAAACGATGCCTACCTCATTTCACGCGACCCTATTGGCGTAATTCCGCTCTATTACGGACGCAATGCGAAAGGTACTCTTTTCGTTGCTTCTGAACTGAAGGCGCTGGAAGGCTATTGCACCGAAATCAGCGTTTTCCCTCCGGGTTACCTTATGTATAGTGCCGATGGTGGTAAGTTGGTGAAGTGGTACAAGCGCGACTGGGAAGAATTCAGTGCCGTTAAAGACAATGCTGCTAACGTAGACGATATCCGTTCTGGTTTGGAAGATGCGGTTAAACGCCAGCTTATGACCGATGTACCTTATGGTGTGCTGCTTTCGGGCGGACTCGACAGCTCAATCATTTCGGCTGTCGCTAAAAAGTTCAGCGACATCCGTGTGGAAAGCGAGGGTACACAGCGTGCCTGGTGGCCACAGCTCCATAGTTTCGCAATTGGTTTGAAGGGGGCTCCCGATTTGAAGGCCGCTCAAGAGGTTGCCGATGCTATCGGTACCATCCACCACGAAATCAATTTCACTATTCAGGAAGGTCTTGACGCGCTTCGCGACGTCATCTACCATATCGAGACTTACGACGTGACTACCGTTCGCGCTTCAACTCCTATGTACTTGTTGGCCCGTGTCATCAAGTCAATGGGTATCAAAATGGTGCTTTCGGGTGAGGGATCTGACGAAATTTTTGGCGGCTACCTCTATTTCCACAAGGCTCCAAATGCAGAAGAGTTGCACAAAGAGACTGTACGTAAGATTGGCAAACTCTATATGTACGACTGCTTGCGTGCCAATAAGGCGTTGGCTGCCTGGGGTGTGGAAGGCCGTGTGCCATTCCTCGATAAGGAATTCCTCGATATTGCCATGCGTTTCAATCCTGAAGCTAAACTGAGCGGACGCGCAGGTGGTGGCAAGATGGAGAAGTATGCGCTTCGTAAGGCTTTCGAAGACTATCTGCCACAGGGTATTGTTTGGCGTCAGAAAGAGCAGTTCAGCGACGGTGTCGGCTATTCGTGGATTGACTCTTTGAAGGAATACGCTAACCAGCATGTTTCAGACGAACAGATGGCGAAGGCTGCTGTCCGTTTCCCAATCAATACTCCTATGACGAAGGAAGAGTATTATTATCGTTCAATCTTTACCGAATTGTTCCCTAGTGGCACTGCCGCTAGCACAGTTCCTTCTGAACCTTCTGTCGCTTGCAGTACGGCTGCCGCAATTGCTTGGGACGAAAGTTTCAAAAACTCGCTCGATCCTTCAGGACGTTCCGTTCGTGGAGTACACGAGCAGGCTTATAAATAATTGACATTGACAAAAGAATATATAGGCGTAGGCTTACATAATAGAATACTACATCTTGTTCCCTATTGGGAATGTCCGTAGTGTTATTTGTTTCTTGTCGTGAGCGGTGTGGAACGTGATGTTTCGTACCGCTTTTTTTTATCTATTGGGTGGTTTGTATGTGTGTTTTGTGGTTCTGAGGATTAGAACTATATTTGTGATTATAACATCAAAAAATCTGAAAATGTTTAAAGAATTAATACAATCATATGTTGAGGATAAGAATTCGGACTACGCAATTGTCCTAAATGGAGCATGGGGAAGTGGAAAAACGTATTATTTAGATAATCTGATTAAAAAGGAAAAAGATGTATTTAAAGATTATGAAATTGTAAAAGTCAGTTTGTTTGGTACTTCATCATTAGAGGATTTCTATAAAAGAATATTTGGGGCATTACATAAGAAAATTGGTGGAATCAATAACTCGTTCGCTGGTAGATTATTTGCATATACTAGTTTTAAATTGGACTTTGGTATTGTTAGTATTGGAGTGGATGAAGGAAATTTTAATTTGAAAGCAGGATCCTCTGCTTCTGGAGCCGGTATAGAGATTAATAAAAACCTAAATAGTAAAGGAAAGAGCGCTGAAGAACTAATGAAGATAGTCTGTGGAGAGCACAGTCGATTGTACATATTTGATGACATCGAGAGAATTAGTTTTGGAGACGTTAATGTCAAGGAGATTTTTGGTGCAATAACAAACTTAATAGAAGAGGATAAAGCGAAAGTTTTATTAGTTTGTAATGAGGAAAAACTTGAAGATGAGAAAACGGATTATTTTTTATATAAAGAAAAGTTTGTAAGACATTCTTATAAGTTTGATCCGGTAAATGAGTATGGTGGTTATGATAATATATATAACTCGTTAACCGAATCTATGTCATCTTTGAAAAAACATAGAGAATCTATTTTGAAAGTTTTTCTTAAAGCGAAAATAAGGAATCTGAGAACCTTAAAATTTATTCTATCAATTCTTTGTAAAATACTAGAATTCCTAGAACAAAATGAAAAAACAAAACAAAATAGTGATAAAATCTTAAAGCACCTCATAAATTTCATTGTAATATACACTATCGAATATAAGGATGGTAGTAAGAAAGAAGAATTATACAAGTTAAATCCTTCTCGCAGTCCGTTTGATATACTTAATGGTGGAGATCACCTCGATTACATACGTGCTATTTATTCCGATGCGATGAAGGACTACTATTATTTAGATTCAATAGCAGATTATATTCAAACTGGCTATATGCAAATTGATTTATTTGAAAAAGAGACTGAAAATATTGCGGAGAGACTTGTTAATCATCAAAGCGAATATGAGGTTTATGACAATTTAAAAAACTTTGCTTATTTGACAGATGATGATTTTAATAGTAAAAGGGAACGTTTTGTAAATTATATGAAAGAAGGTAAGTACTATTTTAGTGATATTATAAATGTTTATAGGCTATTCCAACAACTCGAAAAAAATGGAATTAAAGTAGGTCTTAAAGATGAGTTGTTCATTAAACAAGCTGAAAACAGATTAACTAACTATATAGAAAATTTTGATTTTCGTTTTAAAAAAATAACACAGGAAACTGATGATTATGATAGAAGATATAACAACTTAATAGAACAGTGTAAAAAGAGGAATAATGATATTAAAGAGGCAAGCCTATTAGTGTCTGAAAACTCAGTGTATCGTCTTGTCGAAGAAAATAAAGGTGAGGATCTAGAAACAAAATACAGAGGCGATCATTCTTTGTTCATGAATATTGAATTCAAAAAACTTTTTGAAAAATTAAGGTTTGCAAACAATCCAACTATTCATCATGTTGTGAGTATCCTATCAGAATTAATATCAGAAGAACGATATGAAGACAATTTTAAAGCTGACAATGTTGAATCTTTAGAAAATTGTTGTAAGGAGTTCGTTAAAGAATTTAGAGGTCAGATAAAGACGGTGGAAATGAATGAATTACTGAATCTTATGGAAGCGCAAAAAAAGAATAATACTCTGCAAGTATAAAAGTTTATTGCATAAATTGCATTATGCAAAACACAAAGAAGATTCAATTAGTTGTAAAACTATAGAATCCCGTTGTGAGGACTATGATATTGTAGTCCTTAAGTTTTTTTCTCCTACTGAGATTCTTTATATGGGAGAAATGTCCCATCTCCTTGATAGTGTTTTTTGATGGTGATAAAATTGCATGGTAGTGTAAACTGAACTGTGTCAAGGTGGTGCGCCCTTCTTACATATCGTTCATTGAAAGACATTTTAGCTCAACCTTATAGCCTCGTAGATGAGATTTGATGTTTTGATATTTCTCATTTAATAAATTTGGATTATAACGTTTAATGTTCCTTTTTACCTCTCCAATTATAGCTCGTTTGTCCAGTGCTTCAATTGCAATAAGGTCTATTTCGTTTTCGCCTTTTTTGTCCCACCAATGCGACACTTGGGTTACCCTTGGCATTTCGCTATACAGCTGTCTGAAGTATTTCTCTAAAACGTAGCCACTGTATTGTTCCCAGTTTTGCTGAATATATTCTCGTAATAGATTGTACTTGCCTAATTCGATGATAGATCTGTTCGATTCGATAAACCTAAACCAGAAATTAAGGAAACAATCATTAATGAAGTATTTGACTCCTAAACTGGTATTTTTTGCCCACATTGGTCTTTTTTTATCAAGGAACGAATACTCTTCTCCCAGCGTTTTCAAGTATCTTCCTGTATTTTTCCCTATAATACTGTCTATTTCTGATTGGCTAGTCATTCCCGATGCTACTAGTTGGAGTATGCTGAAATAAACTTGATATTGTTTCCCAAATTCACCTATTAGAAGTTCTGTTCCTTCTTCAAGGAAAATGGAGGTGGCGCTACATACCGAATTAAGCATCTTTTCTTTGGTCGTATTACCCGTGTCCATCAGATGAGCAACATATTTTGCGACACCTCCGGTTAGGGCATATAACATAAGAAGGTCTTCCGATGTGTAGTTTGGGTTATGGTCTGCCAAGATTTTTTTTAAGGAGCCAACACTAAATGGTTTTAAGTCTAACCTTGCGGTTTTTCTGCCGAATAGAGGTTCTTTGCTGTCTTCAAACAGTTTGTGCATCATACTATAGATGCTGCCGCAAGCAATGAGGTGAATATGTGCATACTGTTGGTATGCATCCCATACATTCTGAATCTCACTGATGCATGAAGGCTCTATTTCAGCTAATCGCTGGAATTCATCTATGATAATGGTAACTTGATGGTTTTTACTATATTCAAAGATTTCCTTTAAGAGTTGGAAGAAGTTACTAACCTGACCATGAATTGTAATGCCAAGAGTTTCCTCTACTTGTTGCTGGTACTCAGCACACAGCATCGGAATTGACTTTTTGGACACAAAGAAATAGAGCATTTCTTTATCTGAAAAAGCCTCTTTCAACAACGTAGTTTTACCAATTCGTCGTCTTCCCATAAGCACGGTAAATTGAGCAACCTTCTCCGATAGTTTATCTATCGCTTTTAACTGTTCAATCTCTATTTCTCTATCGTAAAATTCCATGTTCTATTTATTGTTTATCAGGCAAATGTATTATTAATTTGCCACTTTTACAAATTTGTAAATTACAAATCTGTAAAAGTTGACTGAAAACTCTATTCCTATACAATAGCCGGGCGTGAATTTCACATTAGCTCCCTCATCCTCTGGTAGGCAGTGTTTATCTCTTTGAGCTTTTCGGTCAAGACCAATTTCAGCATTTCGTCTTGCACGGTGTCGGGGTGGTAGCGCTTGGCCAACGAAGTGTATGCTTTGTGGAGTTCTTCTTGAGTGGCCGATTCTGTTACCCCCAGAATGGCGCAATATCTCTTTTTTTGTTCCGCTCCCAAAGCCTGCTTCTGTTGCTGGCTTTGGCTGTTAGCTTGTTGCCCGTCGTTTTGGTTTTGTTTACTGCCAGTTGAAGCTTTTTGGGTTTTCTTGAATTTCTTCGTTGCCTTTTGTTTGGACTTAAATGCGAAAAAGTCGTCGAATTTATTCTTCAAATATGCCCAGTCTTCGCTTTTAAAGATGAAAAGAGAGACAATCACCTTCCATTCATTCTGTTTTATGCCTCCATTCAGTGTGGCAATAGTTAGCAGTAGTTCGGCCAGTGCGTATTGTTCTTCTTTGCTGTAATGACATTTAACATAATTTTTCCAGTCGTAGTTAAAATAATTCTTTGAAAAGTATTTGAAGTTCGCGTTCTTTAATCCCTTCTCAAATTCGTTGTATACCCTTTCGTCTTTTATGAAATTGTGCATAAGCGCGCAAACCATCTCCTTTTCTTCGTCCGATACACGGCCGTCTGCAATCATGACTTTGCTTACGATGTAGCTAAGCGAAGTCCCCGACTTGCTGATGGCCTCTTTTTCTTTTTTCTTAGTCTCTTCACACCGCTTTTTATGCGCACTAATTTCGTCTGTTATTGCAATTACAATACTGAGTAAAACAGCCACAATTATAATTACGTTCATCAGGCCTAAATATAAATTTTCGATTCAGCAAACAGCGTGGCTTTCCCCCTGATTAGGAGTCTTTCTTCGTCGATAATCTCACCTTGTAAGGCCCCACCTCGAGCCGATGCTTCCCATGCGTTTATTACTTTCTTGTTCAGCCTTTTCGCCCAATAAGGAATAATCTGGCAGTGGGCGCTGCCACATACGGGGTCCTCCAAAATGCCGATTTTCGGACCGAAGCAGCGCGAGCAACAGTCATATCCGTCGGTACCGGGGGCGGTAATGTGCACCATTCGGCCCGGTAGCTTTTTCAGTGCGTCTGCATAAGGCACAAAGGATTTTACTTGTTCCGCATTCTGCAAAACGCAGATGAGGTCAAGCCCCTTTCCCGTCCTCACATCGAGGGGGATGGAGCCGATGGCCTCCATTATGTCTTCTGTCACTTTGGCTTTTTCTAGAGGAATATTCGGAAACCGCATTTCAAACAAGTCTCCTGTGCGCTTTACTCCCAATGCCCCTCCCAGGGTGTGGAAAGTAACGCTTTCAGCCTCCTTCTCATAGTAGTTTAACAGCACGAATCCCGATGCGAGAGTGGCGTGTCCGCAAAGTCCAACTTCGCAAGTTGGTGTAAACCAGCGTAGGCGGTAGCCCGTTGCTTCCTTCACTACGAAGGCTGTTTCCGAGAGGTTGTTTTCCATGGCAATGCTCATCATCAGCTGTTCGTCTGGCCACTGGTCCATAACGCAAACGGCTGCGGGGTTGCCGTGGAAGGGTTTGTCGGTGAAGGCGTCTACTATATACTGGTTCATACGGATGATTTTTGGGTAAAGATAGACAAATTAATGTTAGAATAGGTCCTTTGGCTGTATTTTGCAACTTGTTAAGGAGCTACCGACCCTATTTTCCCTTGCAGGATGGCGTTTAATTTGCATATACTCTAAATTTTTCGTTTCTTTGAAGAATAAATTGGCTAGGAGTGCCCAAAAGGACTACTGCTACAAAAGAATAGTGGAATGACGAAACGTTTATTTGCATATATTTCCTTTTTGTTGTGCTGTTGCATGGCACCTGCTGGTGCTTTTGCTGAGGCTTCTCAAAAAGAAATGCAGCAGTATAGTAAGGCTGTCATTCTTATGAATGAGGGCCGCTATAGTGAAGCATTGCCCATTTTCAAACAGTTGGTTCGTAACAACAAGAATTTTGTTGATGCATCCTGGTCGCTTTCCGAATTGTATGCTCTGATGGGTGACGATGCAAAACGCATTCAGACTTTACAGTATGTGGCCAAGCCAAAGGTGGCCCGCTATTGGAATTCTATGATGCGTTTGGCTGCGGCTTATCACGAAACTTGTAACTATCAAGAGGCTATTAATGTGTATAAGCAGATTCCACAAAGCGAAGTCGGATACTACAAGATGGCCCAACCAAAAATCGCTCAATGCGAAGCTGCTATAAAACTGATGGAGACTCCAGTCCCATTCGTAGCTACTAACATGGGGCCGAATGTCAATACCGAATTCGATGACTATTGGCCTAGTGTTACTGCCGATGAGGGCCTGTTTTCCACTACCGTGAAGTTGAATAAGCGTGAAGGAGAGAGCTCTTTTGGCAAGAGTGTACACGAAGATATTTTTGTCGATAAGAAAGATGCGAATGGCTCGTGGCTAAAAACACAGAATGCGGGTTCTTGTATTAATACGATCCACAATGAAGGTGCCCAAAGTATTTCGCTCGATGGCCGCTATATGTTCTTTGTGGCTTGCGAACGTCAGGGTGGAATTGGAAGTTGCGATGTCTACTATGCTATTCGCCAAGGTGATGGATGGAGCAAGGCTATCCTTCCGGGGGCTCCGTTGAATACCAAGTTTTGGGAAACCAATCCTTCGTTTAGCCCTACTGGCGATAAGCTCTATTTCGCAAGTAACCGCCCTGGAGGTATGGGAAAAACCGACATCTGGGTGGTTGATGTGACGATAAAGCAAGATGGCTTCCTCGAATTCTCCAATCCTAGGAACCTGGGGCCTAAGGTGAATACAAAGGAAGACGAGTTCTCTCCATTTATACATGCCGATAACCAAACTTTGTTCTTCTCTTCTAAAGGCAGAGGCGGTTTGGGAAAATACGATGTCTTTGTCTCGTACAAAGATGGCAAGGACGGCTGGACCGAAGCACAGAATATTGGTTACCCGTTGAATACTTGTAAAGACGATATTGGCTTTGTGGTAAATGCTTATGGAGACAAGGCTTATTTTAGTAGTAACGGACAAGAAAAAAATGGCAGAGGGCGAGATATCTATGAACTCAAGTTGCAGGAAGGAAATATGCGCCCTCTGAAACGGATGAAGTTCGCCAAAGGGAAAATTGTAGATGCCGACACTAAAAAGCCTGTTATGGCACAAATCGATGTTTACAGTATAAAGAACAACCAGAAGGTTTTTAAAAGTGTCAGCGACAGCAAGACGGGCGAGTTCATCAGCTGTGTGCCCGAGGGTGAGGATGCTGGTGTGAATGTCGACCGTAAGGGATATTTGTTTTATTCTGAGTATTTCGACGAGAACCAAAAAGTGAAATTCCCCGATAAGGGAGTGGCAATGGAAAAGATTGCAGTGGGGAAGAAAATAACTCTGAAGAATATCTTTTTCGATTTCGATAAGTATTCACTCCGACCTGCCTCTCACCACGAATTAGACCGGCTGGTTCAGTTCTTGAAGGATAATCCACAGGTCCACATCCGTCTGGAGGGACATACTGATGCGAAGGGTGACCACGATTATAACGTGACTCTTTCAAAAAACCGCGCTAAGGTGGCTTACGACTATTTGGTTGAACGCCGTATCGCAAAAAACAGACTGGAATTCACGGGCTTTGGCCCTGATAAACCGATTGCTTCTAATTCTACTGCCGAGGGACGCGCAAAAAACAGGCGTACCGAGGTTATTATTACTGCTAAATAGACAAAAAGTCTAACTGATTTTATCCATGGATAATGTTTTTATAACTCAGACCTCTCATTTTTTTCCGAACGAACCTGTTCCTAATGACGAAATGGAAGACTATTTGGGATTGATTAACAACCATAAGTCGTTGTCTCGTCCCATTGTCTTACGAAACAATGGTATTAAGACGCGTTATTATGCGCTCGATAAAAAAGGTAATATGACTCATTCCTCTATCCAGATGGCGGCTAATGCTATTCGTGGTTTGGAAGAGGATGGTTTTAAACTGGCCGATGCTGACGTGTTGGCTTATGGTACCGCTACTCCTGAACAGTTTATGCCTTCGCCTGCTTCTATGGTGCACGGAGAACTGCCAGAATCTGGAAATATAGAGGTCGTTTCTTTTCATGGTTCTTGTTGTACCAGCGTCGAAGCCTTGAAGTATTGTTGCTACGCTTTGGCTTCGGGCGATGCCAGAGAAGCTATATGTGCTGCTTCTGAACGCTGTTCTGCCCTTATGAGGAATGAAAACTTTAAAGCGGAAGGCGACGTTATCGCTTTGGATAAACGGCCCATTCTTGCGTTTGAAAAAGATTTCCTGCGTTGGATGTTGAGCGATGGTGCTGCTGCTCTGCGTCTATCTAATAAAAAGGCTGACGATAGGCTCTCTCTGAAGGTGGAATGGGTGGAACTGACTTCTTTTGCCAATGAGCGGGAAACGTGTATGTATCTGGGGGCCGAAAAGAATCCTGATGGTACGCTCAAAGGCTGGAACATGTTCCCGCAAGACGAATGGCTGCCTAAGTCTATTTTCTCCCTTAAACAAGATACACGTCTCTTAGGTGACAATATCGTTAAGTTGGGCGGGGTGTTCCTGGAGCGGATAATGAAAAAACACAACCTGCGTAGCTCGGGTGTTGATTGGTTCCTTCCGCATATGTCTTCGCTTTTTTTCAAGGACCAGATGAAACAAAATATGGATGAACTCGGACTCGTTATTGACGACGAACACTGGTTCTACAATCTGACGCGTATTGGTAATGTCGGCTCTGTATCGGCTTTGGCCATGATTGACGAACTTTATCATTCTGGCTTGCTGAAAAAAGGCGAGCACATTTTGGTGGCTGTCCCTGAGAGCGCGCGTTTTACTTATGGCTATATTTATTTGACCGTTTGTTAATTATTAGAAGAAAATGAAAGTTGAAGATGTTCCACAAGATGCCAGGTTCTTTCAAAATTCTGTTGCACGTGATGTCTGTTATGCGTTAGATGAACAGGGAAACTATCAGGCGGTTGTCAGTATGGGTTGGGACGTGAAGGCAGATGCACTGCAGACTGTTCTTGACGACGTGGAAGAGCAATGTGAGCCTATTCGTCAGCGTGTGCTGCGGCACGAGGTCAGTCCACTTGCTTACCACATGGAGAAGAATTTGATGGATATTGACATGTTGGCCGATAATTCGGGCATTTCCAAGCGAAAAGTGAAAAAGCATATGGAGTATGACGAATTTCAAAAACTCGATCGCGAGACGCTTGAAAATTATGCTTATACGCTTCGTATATCGGTCGAAGAACTACTAACTGTACCTAATAATAAATAGTTTTTATGGAATTGGATTTTACTCACAAGCCGGCAGGACATTGTGAGAATGGGGTTACGGCTAATATGCTCCGTTATTATGGGTTCGATCTGCCTGAACCGCTTATTTTCGGTATTGCCTATGGTATGTTCTTCTCACACATCCCATTTGTCAAGTTAGCGGGGCTGCCCGTTTCTTCGTTCCGTACGTTCCCTGGTGCGTTGTTCTCTCGTGCTACCAGTACGCTTGGCTTTAAAACCACTACTGAGCGTTTTTTGATTGAGGAGAATGCAATGAAGAGGTTAGACCAAAAATTGGAAGAGGGTGTTCCGGTGGGGTGCGTGGTTGGTATGTATTACCTCCCCTATATGCCTATTGAATACCGTTTCCCTTTTAACGGACATAATATCTGTATCGTCGGACACGATTCTGCTTCCGATTCTTATACTGTCAGTGACCCTAACTGCACCGAAAAAGTTAGCATTAGTCGTAAGGATTTGCTAAAGGTTCGTTTTACAAAAGGGGGGACCTATCCTCTTTTCGGCCAGATGTATTGGATTAAGGAGGCGCCAAAACAACTACCAGACTTGAAACCGGTGGTTTTGAAGGCTATTCAAAAGAATTGTTGGTATATGTCTTCTATCCCTTCTTTTATTCCTTTTTTCGGTGTGAATGGTATTGACTATCTGGCTAGCCGTATTCCTACTTGGAAGGAACGGTATGGCGAGCGCAAAGCCGCTCTGAATCTGGCTCAAATTATCCGTATGCTTGAAGAGATCGGTACGGGTGGTGCGGGTTTCAGGTTTATGTATGGCGCTTTCTTGCAAATGGCTGCTCAAATTACAGGGGAAGGACAGTTTAGGGAGTTCGCACAGCGTATTACTGCTATTGGCGATAATTGGAGGGCTTTCGCTTCCGATGCCGCTACTATTTTTAAGCGCAGGAAAGATGCCTGCACATACGAGCACGTGGCTGCCGAGATTGCTGAAATCGGAAAATTGGAACGCTCTTTCTATAACGATTTGGCTAAGGTGGCTAAGGAGGTTAAACTGTAAAGGCGAATGGCTGTCCTTATTGGAATAGGTTGAGGCCGGAGCTGTGACTCTTTGGGCTACCTCTCTAATACATGACGTTATTTAGACGGATATGCAAAAAAATACCAGGCGGTTCTTAAGGAACCGCCTGGTATTTTTATTGTTTGCCGCTTTTTTTGGCTTTCCAAAGGAAGTAGGCGATTAAGAACAGGAGTAGGGCAAATAGTCCCCAATAGGTCAATAATGTCCTCAGACTTGTGTTTTCGCTTGGCCAAATCACACTCTTATGCTCATGGTCGTAGTAGAGCTCGTTGTTCTCTAGTTTTACCCCTATTCCTGGATTCACTTGGTCGTATACGTCGGCCGGAACTTCTACCAGATAAAGCGAGTCGGCATAGCTGACAGTTAGTGTGTAGCCTAAAATGACGCTGCCCTTTGTACGGCTGTGGCTGAATCTTTTGTCGACTATGCTGTAATCGGTAAGTGTTTCTCGTTGTATGCTCTCGTTTATGTAGTGAGACGTTACACTTATTGTCCTTGATGTTAGTTTGACGCCAAATGCTGCGCAGACAATTGCTAGCAGAATGTAGATGTATCTGTTCATTTCTCTGTTCATATTTGCGCAAATATACTTAAAAGGAGCGTACTCTCGAGTTTTTTTATTCCCATTGTCTGTCTTTTGTCTGGTTTCCTGTTCCACTCGGGGGTGTTTCCTGTTTCTGGGTAGATTTGGATTTTTCTTTCCGAGAATAGTTGTCTTTTCTTGTTTTTTGTGCTTGTTCGCAATACTATTTGTGAAATAGCACATATGTTTCTATGTTTATTGTCTTCAGATTTCTCAATTCATCTGCATTATACTGGAAAAGTTCTGCCTTTTAGCTACTCCAACTCCTACTTCGTTTTGCTGGAATATAGTATATTTGAAGAAATTTAAATGATAGATAACAATGAAGTTTGCTTTTTACATTTCGGCTTTATGCCTTTCTCTGACTGTCTCGTGCTGTAATACGGTAAAAACTTCTGAACAGGATCCTGACAACATTTACCAATTCTCGGCTGTCGATAACTCTGGTCAACAAGTTGCTCTTAGTGAATATAAGGGAAAGGTTCTGTTGGTGGTAAACACTGCCAGCCGCTGCGGCTTTACGCCGCAATATGATGGACTTGAAAATTTATATTCTAAATTTAGGGATAGGGGGTTCGTTATACTCGATTTCCCATGCAACCAGTTTGGCGCGCAGGCTCCTGAATCTGATTCAGCCTATGCTGCTTTCTGCAAGATAAACTATCATGTCGATTTCCCTCAATTCCATAAGGTTGAAGTGAACGGAGGCAATGAGCTTCCTTTATACCACTGGCTGAAAACCCAAAACGTGTCGGACTCTACTGCCAATACAGATATTAAGTGGAACTTCACGAAGTTCCTTGTAGATAGGTCTGGCAGTGTTGTCAAACGTTTCGAACCGGGCGTGACGATTGAGGAACTGGCCCCCGAAGTGGAAAAGTTGCTTGCTGGTCAGTAATAAATATATAAGAGAAAGCGGAGCAGTTAACTGCTCCGCTTTCTTATGAAAGGCTATTATTTTTACTTGTGCAATTGCTCAAATATGTATTTTCCCGACTCGGTCAGTATGTTTTTGTCGAACGGTTGCATGTTTCCATCGTCCCACTTGAGAGCGGCGCATACGCCTCCGTCTGAGCTGAAACTCCAGTTACACCAGCTGACAATTTGTTTGCCGTCGTTGTTGCCGTTGAAGATGTCCATCCACATATCCGACAAGTCTGGACGGAAGTTGGTCCACCCACTTGCGTCTGTAGTTCCCCATTCGGTAACGAATATAGGGAGGGTTTTCAAAATGCAGGGAACGCTGTCGCATCCGTTTTTGAAGAACTTCATAAAGTTTACATCCCAGAATTTGACCGCAGTCTCGTCGTGGCGTCCGTCGTTGTGGCTTGCCGCGTAGAAGTGGAAGGTGTACATTAGGTTGTCGTATGCCTTACCGTTTTCGTCGACGGGCTCTTTGCCAATTACATCCTGCGGACGCTGTGACCAGTGTGGTGTACCGCAAATGCACACTACGTCTTTGTCGTATTTGCGGATTATTTTCAGCATTTGTTCGCAATGAGGCTTGATGTTGTCTTCCCAAGTTACGCGTGGTGCCCAGTACTTTGGCCCTGGCTCGTTGTTGTACTTCTCGTTTTCGTAGTTCAGTCCGTTAGGCTCGTTGCACAATTCATATAAAATATGTTTCTGGTTCTGATAGCGGCGCGCGCAGTAGGTGAAGAAGTCGGCTGCCAGATCCTTGCCGTTGCGTGGATGGTTGCGGTACAGTGCACTCATCGGATTGCCTGGCGAAAGAACGTGCCAGTCGATAAGCAGGTACATGCCTTGTTCGGCTGTCCATTTAACCAACCCGTCAACATAAACGTCGCGGTGGTTTTTGTTATAGGCGTAACCTCCTTCTTCGTCAACATAAATTGCAATGCGGAAAATGTTGGCATTCCAGTCTTTTCTGAGGGCAGCCATATTGGCTTCGGTCACGTTTGCCGCTCCTTTCCACTGCAAGCCGTGCGAACTCATACCACGCAGTTGGACGGGTTTGCCGTCGGCGCTGCACAGACAGCGGACTCCTGTTTCGTTGGTGCTGACTTTCAGTTTGCCCCATTGGTCAACCGGGGAACCTTTCGGATAGGTCGGTGCAGGCAGTATTTCCACATTGCTTGATGCGCTGTCGATTGTGCCAAATGATGTGGTTGTCGCGTTAACATCCATTTCTTGTTTGTTTTGTTGTCCGTTACCAGTCGGCTGGCCCTGTTGTTGGTTTCCTTTGTTGCAGGCAGTAAGGGTCAGTGCTGCGGTTGTCATTGCCAAAATAAGTCTTTTCATGGTTTTTGTGATATTTATTAGAAAGGCAACCCGCACACGACATAGGTGCGGGTTGCCTTTATTTGCTGTTTGGTCTGTCTTACTGTTTTGAACCTTTTACCACAGTATGGTATTTTTCGTGGAATTTCTTGAAGATGTATTTACCCGATTCTGTAAGTATTTTCTCGTCAAATATATCCATATTTCCAGTGTTCCAGTTCAAGGCGGCGCATGAACCACCTTCTGCGCTGAAGTTCCAGTTACACCAGCTGACTACTTGTTTTCCGTCGTTGTCTCCATCGAAAATCTTCAACCAACGGTCGCTGAGGTCTGGACGGAAATTGGCCCAACCGCTCGCATCGGTAGTTCCCCATTCTGTAACGAAGATAGGCAGCTCTTTCAAGATGCATGGGGTTTTCTTATCTCCTTTCTGGAAACGGGTCATAAAGTCGTTGTCCCATGCCTTTACGGCTGTTTCGTAGTGCTGGCCGTCGTTGTGAGTTGCTGCGTAGAAGTGGAAGGCGTACATAATGTTCTCGTATACCTTCCCGTTCTCGTCAACAGGCTCTTTACCGATTACCTGTTCGGGGTTTTGGTCGTACATTGGTGTACCGCATACTACTACAACGTCTTTGTCGTATTTGCGGATGATTTTCAACATCTGTTCGCAATAAGGCTTTATGTGGTTGTCCCATGTAACGCGTGGTTGTTCTGCCCAAGCCCATTTGCCACCTCCAAAATTCTCGTTTTGGTAGTTTTCTCCGTTAGGCTCGTTACACAGTTCAAAAAGCACGTGGCTCTGTTTCTGGTAGCGGCGTGCACAGTAGGTGAAGAAATCTGCTGCGGCGTCTTTCCCGTTATCGCGTCGGTTACGGTATACGCGGCTCTGCGGATTCCCTGGCGATAGCACGTGCCAGTCTATAAGCAAATACATACCTTGTGCGGCAGTCCATTTCACCAAGTCTTCGATATAGCGGCTGCGGTGTGTCGGATTGTAGGCATATCCTCCTTCTTCGTCAACGTACACTGCTATGCGGAATACGTTGGTGTTCCAGTCGTTTCGTAGCGCACGTATGTTCGACTCTGTCAGGCAGGCTACGCCAGCCCACTGCATACCGTGCGACACCATGCCGCGTAGCTGTACGGGGTTGCCGTTTTTGTCACAAAGGCAACGGACTCCCTGTTTGTTCTTTCCGACTTTCAGTTTTCCCCATAGTTGCACGGGTGAACCGATAGGGTAGGTTGGAGCGGTTAAAATCTCGCAGTTGATAGACGCGCTGTCTATCCATCCGAACGATGGCGCGTTTTCTGTGTCAAGTCCTGGTGGAACGTAGTTGTTTGACTGCTGTGCCATAGATAGCGATGCACAGAAAGCCACTGCTAATGCCGATAGTCCAAGTCTTTTAAGCATTTCGTATTGTGTATTTTTTAGTTTGTCGTTCTTTTGTTGCAGTTCATTCTGCCTTATTTTCGCAAATTTAAGAAAAAAAGTAGAATAAGACCCAAAGATTAGTTACATCTTGTTCTCAGCATTTGTTAAATTTGCACAATAGAATTTATTTGATATGAAACAGTTCTTTAAAATGGTGACGGCTGTGCTGGTTGGTTTATGTGCCTTCTTCTTCATGGTCTTTATTGTCATCCTGGTTTTTTCTGCATCGGCTTCTGCTCCTTCTGCTGTTAAGGAGGGCACAGTCCTCCACTTGCGCTTGGAGGGCACTTTGAACGAGCGTTCAAAACAGACTGTCTACACTTCGTTGGGTCTCGATGAGTATGAGCATGGCCTCGATGATTTGCTGATGGCCGTATCGGCTGCGAAAAACGACGATAATGTCGCCGGTATCTTCCTTGAACCGGGTGCTTTCGCTTGTGGTTCGGCTTCTCTTTCTGAAATACGTTCGGCCTTGATCGATTTCCGTTCCTCGGGTAAGTTTGTTTACGCCTATTCGGGTGCCTACACACAGGGCGCTTACTTCCTGTCTACTGCTGCTGACTCGGTCTTTCTGAATCCGTTCGGTACAGTCGATTGGCGTGGTTTGGCTTTGCAAAGCAGTTTTTACAAGCGTCTGCTCGAAAAAGTCGGCATCGAGATGCAGGTCGTGAAAGTGGGAACTTATAAGTCGTTTACCGAACAGTACACGAACGAGAAGATGAGCGATGCTAACAGGGAACAGTCGCAAGTGTTTGTTTCCGATCTTTGGAATCTTATCTGTAAGTCTGTTTCTGAATCTAGAAAGGTCTCTGTTGAAAATCTGCAACTCGCGGCTGACAGTATGGTCTCGTTCCAACCTGCCGACAGTGTGCTGGCAGCAGGACTGGTCGATGTGTTGGCCTACCGAGATGATGTTGTGAAACAGATTAAACTGCGTTTGGGTAAGGACACTGCTGACGCTGTCCCTATCATCTCACCTGAAGATTATGTGGCTCAGCTTATCCCTGACAACGGGGGTGAAGAGGTGGCTGTGGTTTATGCTGTGGGTGAAATTGACAATGGTACTACCGATGGAATTAATACTGATAAGCTTTCGAAGCAGTTGTTGAATTTGGCTAAGGACGACGATGTGAAAGCTGTGGTGTTGCGTGTGAATTCACCTGGTGGTAGTGCCTATGGTTCTGAACAGGTGTGGCATGCTGTGCAGGTTCTTAAGCAACACAAAAAAGTGGTTGTCAGTATGGGCGACTATGCTGCTAGCGGTGGCTATTACATCTCGTGTGGTGCCGATATTATTGTTGCTGACCCGACGACGATTACTGGCTCAATCGGTATTTTCGGCGTCATTCCGAATATAGGGCCTCTAGCCGATAAAATTGGCTTGGACCACGATGTTGTAAAGACTAGTGAGGGGGCTGACTTCCCTCGTATATGGGAACCTATGAATCCTATTCAGCAACGCCGACTCCAAAATTATGTGAACAACGGTTATTCCTTGTTCTGTAAACGGTGTGCCGACGGACGAAAAATGCAACTGAATGTGTTGGATTCAATTGCGCAGGGACGTGTTTGGAGCGGTGTGCGTGCCCAACAAATCGGGTTGGTCGACAAATTAGGTACACTTGCCGATGCGACACAGCTTGCTGCTGATATGGCTAATCTTTCAGAGTATCATGTTAAGTCGTACCCTGCTAAAACAAGTTTATGGGAATCGTTGCTTGATTCCCCTTCGTTTGGTGTGCGCCTATTCGCTCCTAAAGAGTTTGAGCGTGAGAAGAAAGCCATTGAACAGGCTCTGAAGCTGGACGTGCTGCAGGCTGCTGTGCCTCTTTCTTACGATATCCGCTAGTCTGTCTTTTGTCGCATCTGAAATAGATGCTTTGTCGCTTCAACGGTTAGGAAAGTGACGCTGGCTTGTTCTCAGTTTCCTATACGGATTGGTTTATGCGTTTGCTTATCGGCCCTTTTCGCTGTATCGCAAAAGGTCAGGCCGAAATTCAAAATGCATCGTGTCGTAGTGGTACCAGCGTGCTCCTGATATAAAACCGTGTCTTTCGAATATGCGTATGACTTCTTTTGGTATTCGGTTTGTGTATCTGATGTCGTCGCCTTCTCCTTTCCCCGGGTTTGACCACCGCCAAAAGTCGGAGTATTTTGTGCATATGTCTATGGTCATACCATAACTGTGTGCACTTAGTCTTTTACTGCCGCGTACCGTGCGCCAGTTAAAGGTAGACGATTGCGAAAGGTATTTCCGGTAGGTGGGAGGCAGGGTGGCGGCCAAGTCTTTTGCTACGGCTTTCAAACTGTCTGCAGCTCCGTTAATTGAGGTAAACAATAACTTCTGCCCAAACCAATCTACTTTTACCGATTGGTTTAACACCTGTTGTTTGTTGCTCCCGTACATGTATTTGAAGAGGGCCTCGTTCCTGATTCTTCCTGGGTCGTAGTCCTTTTGTGGAAGCCAGACGCTGGTGTCATAAGCTTGCGAGAACATATCTTCTATGTCGGCATAGTCCATCTTCTCAATGTGCGTCTTTCTTTTCCCATCGTCGTAAGTCATTATGCTCCCGTCAGAAAGTGTCAGTTGGTTGTTTTTGTACCCTTTTATGTGGTCCGGATAACAGGCAATCAGGCATCTGGCCCCAAACGGCACAGTGTCTGTCGTTTCTGCTGTTGTCGCTACCTTTTCTGACGGAGCCGGAGGAATAGTAGAGTTTGTATTCTGGGCATGCGTACATGCGTTAAATATTATTTGTGCGAATACGATTGTTGATATATTATAAATTATTCTTCTCATTGCTTTTACAGGTCTGCCCATCGCATTACTTTATTGCCGGTGAATGTCCACTCGGGCGTATCTATCATTAAGTTTGGGTCGTCCAAGTCTTCAAGTTCGAACCAAGGGGAGTTGTTCTCGTATCGGTTTGCTAAAATCTCTATCTCTTGTGCCGGCATATAGCTTTGGCTGAACATTAGTTTTATTTTTTTCCCGTTCTTCTCGTGCAGTATGTCCATAATGGTTACAGCGTGCCCGGGTGAACCGCCATATAGCACCAAGTCGCCTGGTTGAGCTTTGCTGATGTGGACGGGACGCATCTCTTTCGAAAGCGACAGGGTGCCACAATAGGTGAACACAGTAAACAGGTATTTCTTAAAATTGCTGTAGCTGTAGTCTGGTTGTGCATCTTTGCTCCACGATGCCTTCCAATTTTTGTCGAAATGTACGCGGTATCCTTCCGCCCATTTCCGGTATTCGAAATTGAATCCGGGGGTGTTTTTGAAGTGTATTTTGTCGTACATCTTTTTCTCCCACAGATATTCTGCGCGCAGTCTGATGCAGGCGTCGGCGCACTGTTGCAGGTTTTCCCCGATAAAGTCGTAGGTTAGTACACCAACTTGGCAGTTGACATACTTAGTCTTCCCGTTGTAATAATGGGTTACGTGCCCGACAGGGTGCAACTCGCGGTTTAGCAACCAGGTTCCATAGTCGTTGGTCGCTCTTCGCTCGTAACGAGGGTCTGTATTGGTGTAGCGTGTGGCTATTGTGTTGCCTTCCTTGTTTATTTTGCAGGTGGTCGGTAGCTCGTCAGATGGCACACATATAGCCGCTCCACCTTCCTGGCTTGTGATGTTTTGTTCTGTTTGTCCGTTTGATTCGTTTTGTTCTGGAACCCCGTTTTCTTTTTGGGTATCCTTATTTTCTCTGCCCAATTCTTTATGGTTGTTCTGTGCTGTCGTGCCTGGCGGACAGCAGTTTACGCATACTGCTAATAGGAATCCGCATGCAAATATGCTGATTTGTTTCATATGCACTATGTTTTCTTTTTTCTTAATGTCGTTCTTTTTTGTTGTGTCCCGGTTGACATTAATCGCTGTCGGGATGCCAATAACACCTTTTGTTTAATTCCCTAGAGTATGTATTCTGTCTATGCTCTCGACACGCTGGTTACCCCTTTCACGGTTCTCAGTTTGCGGATGAGTGTTTCCAAACTTTCAGCGTCGTTCAGCCTGACGCTTATGTTGCCTTGGAATAGGCCGTCTTCTGAATTGACCGATATAGCGCGGAGTGAGACATCAGGTTCGCGTTGTATGAGTGACGAGATGTTGGTCATTATGCCGATATCGTCTTTACCGACTACCCTTATTGTCCCTACAAATTGGCCTCCAACCGATTTCCCCGACCAGCGTGCCCTTACTACGCGGTAGCCGAAGCGGTTGATGAGTTGCGGCGCATTCGGACAGGTGTTTTTGTGCACTTTTATAGTGCCGTGTGAGGAAACGAATCCGAATACAGGGTCTCCGTATATCGGGTTGCAGCAACGTGCCAACTCGTATTGGATGCCCTTCAAGTTTTGGTCGATTACCAGAACGTCGTCTCCTGTGACAAGCTCGCTCTCAATGGGCTTGTGCTCAAAATTCGAAGCACTTTGGGTGGTGGTCGTTTCGTCGATGTGCTTCTCTTTTCGGTAAAACTCGAGGTACTCTTCCCTTATTTTCGTCAAGTCGCATTTTTCGTTGGCCACATCGGTGTAGAACTCCATAATGTTGTTGTAACCCACCCGTTTTATATACTTGGACAGAATCACGTCGTCTATCTCGATTTTCCAGTTTCGGAATCTGCGCTGGAAGGTCTCCTTCCCGATTTCAGCGTTTGCGGAATCTTGTTCCCGCAATAACTGCCTGATTTTTGATTTCGCTTTGCTGGTCTGCACAATGTTGAGCCATTCTTTTGTAGGCTTTTGTGCCGACGAAGTCACTATCTCTACTTGGTCGCCGTTGTTCAGTATGTGCCTTATTGGAACATTTTTACCGTTAATGCGGCCGCCTATGCATTGGGCGCCTAGGCGCGAATGGATTTGGAAGGCAAAATCGAGAATGGTGGCTCCTTTGGGAAATTTGCGTAGCTCGCCGGTTGGGGTGAACACAAAAACCTCTTTGTCGTAGAGGCTGAGTTTGAACTCGTCCATCGCAGAGTTCACATCGTTCCCTTCTTGGTGCTCCAACAGATCACGGACGCTGGCAAGAAATTGGTCGAAATCGCTCTCGCTTTTAACGCCTTTGTATTTGAAGTGGGCGGCCAGTCCTTTTTCTGCTATCTCGTCCATACGCTGGGTCCTTATCTGAACCTCTACCCAACGGCCCTGCGGTCCCATAACGGTGGTGTGCAGACTCTCGTAACCGTTCGACTTTGGTATCGACAGCCAGTCTCGTAGGCGTTTGGGGTTCGGTTGGTACATGTCGGTGACGATGGAGTAGGCTTGCCAGCATTGGCTCTTCTCTTGCTCGTAGGGTGCATCGATGATGATGCGTATGGCGAAAAGGTCGTAGATGTGTTCGAATGTGGTGTTCTGTTTCTTTATCTTGTTCCATATTGAGAAGATGCTCTTGGTGCGGCCTTTCATGCTGAACTTGAAACCGGCTTCCTCCAATTTCTTCTTTACTGGCTCGATAAATTCGGCTATGTAGGCGTCGCGGGCGCGCTTCGTCTGGTTCAGTTTGCCTGCAATCTCCTTGTAGATGTCGTAATGCAGAAATTTCATCGATAGGTCCTCTAACAACGACTTTACGTGGTATAACCCCATACGGTGTGCCAACGGAGCGTATAGGTACGAGGCCTCTTTCGCTATTTGGTCCTGCTCTTCTGGTCGGTAGCTGGCGATGTTCTGCAACAAGTACAGCCGGTCGCAGATGAGGATGACGATGACCCTTACATCGTGGGCTAATGCTAATAACAACTGACGGAAGTTGTCGCTTTCGAACGAGGTGTTGTGTTGGTCGCTTAATTCTTCGGTCTTTATCAGACCGTCCAACAGTTTGCCTGTCAACTCGTCGGTTTGTTTGGTGGCCACTTCTAATGGCATTATGCCGGCGCGGACCGCTTCGAAAATGATTTTGGCTATTACTACCTGTTTGCCGAGGTTGACTTCTTGTTCTAATATAAGGGCTGTACTGGCCGCACGCAACATGCTGTCGAGCACGGCGTCGCTAGTTTCCGCTTTGTCGGTGATTTTGAACACAGCACGAAGTTTCTCCACCTCGTCAGGCGTGAATTTGTCTTCCGCTGTTTCTAACACTTGTTGGAATTTTTCTGCTATTTCTTTTCTCTTTTCTTCCTTTTCCATATATGGTCCTTTCTTTTGGGGTTCGTTCGGATTTGTATTTATGTAAAGATAAGCTTTTCATATCACTATTCAAAATACCGCTTGTGTGGTATATGCATTCTTTTCATGCAAATGTGGTATATTGCTCACTTCTGTGACTGTTTTGCTCTTTTCTGCCTGGATTGAATAGTCTTTCTTTGCATCAAGATTAATAACAAAAAAAACACACGAATATGGATTTGAAATCTTTTATTGAAATGTACACTACTGCTGCTATCGATAACGGAAAAGTGGCAAAGATAGAGGAAGTTTATGGTGTTGAACTTCCTGAAGAAATAAAACATTTTGTCTCGGCTTGCGACAGTCATATCTCTGTTTCCGATGAGGATGGTGATTATTTTGACGCGTTTTCGTTCGATGAGATTGTTCAAACTGATAGTGTTATGGTTTCTGAGTGCGTCGCAAACAAGATGATACCTCTTCTCAACTGCTACGACAACGATTTTGCTGTCTACAGGTTCAACGACGAGTGCTGGGCTATGTTCAGTACTAGCGACCGTGAATTTTATTACGAGAACGAATCTCTCGAAGACTATATTAACGAGGTTTATCTGTCAGATGAGGATGGAGATGAAAATGCTGAAGACGACGACCTTCAGTCTAGGGTGAATAAAGCTCTCCAGGGTTTGAATCTTCCTGAGGGCTCCTTTAAAATGATGGATATTTTTGAAGCCGCAGAGAATGGCTTTGCATCTGCGCAGAACGAGGTTGCTTTCCGTTATCATGATGGCGATGGTGTGGAACAGTCCGATGAAGAGGCTTTCAAGTGGTGGATGAAGGCTGCTGAACAAGAATACCCTGAGGCGTTGTTTAGTGTGGGTAATTGTTTCCAAACCGGAATGGGTGTGGAAGAAGATATGGAAAAGGCGGTTGATTATTGGATGCGGGCTGCAGATAAAGGACATGGTGTTTCCCAGTACTTTATCGGTGCCTGCTACTACAACGGTATGGTCCTGGGAAAAGACCCTGATAAGGCCTTTGAGTGGTGGAAAAAAGCTGCTGAACAAGAAGTTCCTGAAGCAGAGCTTAATATGGGTATGTTCTGTATGGATGGTGATTTCATGCCACAGAGCGATGAAGAGGCTGTCAAGTGGTTTAGGAAGGCGGCTGAGCATGGGTCTGATGAAGGCAGTTACCAATTGGCTCTTTGCTACATGGATGGTAGAGGAGTAAAGGTTGACTTCCAGATGGCTGAAAAATACTTCAAGGATGCACTTGAACAGGGTAACGACCAGGCACAGGAGGCTCTTGACAAACTCAAGGAAATCGTTTCTAAACAAAACAGGCAACTCTTCGACGCCATTAAGGGCAAGAATCTAATAAAAGTGGTCGACTTTTTAAATGTGATAAATGCTTGTCGTCAGTCTGGTACCGATTTCTTGTGGTGCCCAAGCAATATCAAAGTGTTGCATGCTAGCGAGTTGACTCGTATTGGCGGACCTTCTGATTTTGAGGACGATGTGGTGTTGCTAGATAAAAAGGATATCTATCCGAAATTTAAGGAAACTATGTCCGATGAAGAACTCGATTCTTATAATTTCTATTTGCTGAAAGGCAGTCTTAGCTCTCAGTTCGCATTTAAGAGATAAGAACCATACAAGTGTGAAATTTGTGGTGCTGTATTTCCCGATTGGAATAGAGCCGTTTATCATTACTAAGTAGAAAGGGGGAAGACATCGTGTGTTTATGATGCTCCCCCCTGTTTGTGTCTACAAATCGCCGAAAAGAGAACCCTCTATCGGTTTCCTGCGTTTCCCCATATGTTCATAGGCAAGTGTGGTCACTTCCCGGCCTCTTGGCGTGCGTTTGATAAAGCCTTCTTTAATAAGGTATGGCTCGTAAACGTCTTCCACTGTGCCGGGATCCTCTCCGAGGGCAGTGGCTATTGTGGTTAAGCCGACAGGACCTCCGTTGAACTTGTCGATGATGGTGTTCAGCAGTTTGTTGTCTATCTCGTCAAGACCATAGGTGTCGATGTTCAGCGCTTTCAGCGCGTAATCGGTAATGATCATGTCAATTGTTCCGTTGCCTTTTACCTGCGCAAAGTCGCGAACGCGCCGCAGAATGGCATTGGCAATACGTGGTGTGCCACGGCTGCGGCGTGCAATCTCGAATGCGGCTTCGTAAACACAAGGGGTGCTCAGCAGTTTTGCCGAACGCTGGACAATTTTGGCTAACACATCTGCATCGTAGTATTCAAGGTGGCATTTTATGCCGAAACGTGCGCGCAACGGAGCGGTAAGCAGTCCGCTGCGGGTCGTGGCGCCTACCAGGGTGAACGGACTCAGGTCTATCTGTATGCTTCTCGCATTCGGTCCTTTGTCTATCATGATGTCAATGCGGTAGTCTTCCATTGCCGAGT
>DGTD01000128.1 GCA_002396385.1 Bacteroidales bacterium UBA4345 | reverse complement strand
ATAACCGCCCTTATGAGAACGTGCCAATGGGATGGAAGACATGTTCACTTGAGGACATTACAGACTACGAGCAACCACAAAAATATATAGTTTCATCAGCAAACTATGCAGATATATATAAGACACCTGTTTTGACAGCTGGTAAATCATTTATTATAGGTTATACAAATGAACATAATGGAGTATTTACCAATTTGCCAGTCATTATATTTGATGATTTCACTACTGAAAGTAAGTATGTAAATTTTCCATTCAAGGTCAAATCTTCTGCGATTAAAATACTTAAGGTTAAGGAATGTGCAGATCCAAAGTTTGTCGCATACTTTATGAGTGTTACACGGTTAATCGGGAAAACACATAAAAGATATTGGATTTCAGAGTATTGTAAACTGCGAATTTCTCTTCCCCCTCTCGCCGAGCAGCATCGCATTGTAGCAAAGATTGAGGAGATATATTCACAGTTAGACGCTATAGAATCGTCCTTGAAAGTATAGTTTACATAAACCTAAGTAACACCGCATAAAATGTTCTTTTGCGGTGTTTTTATTAACCCCCAAATGGACTCCTTCTATGGAAATTGGTGTCCTGTCAATAAAAAAAACAATAGGCTGTAAATAAAAAAATGGTAAAATAGAGAAATTCAAAAAGTTGTAGAATTTTTTCTATCGTTCCCGCATTTTTATTTCTTGATTTTTCTATCATTCCCGCAATTTTACAAATCCCTGCAAGCCTAAGCCTACAGGGGGATGGGTGACGTTGTTTACCAATCGACCACAGTGTCAACAATCGCTTGCTGCTCTGTGGCTGTGCGACGAAGATAGATGCGGGTGGTCTCGATGCTTTCGTGTCCCATCAGGTCGGCAAGCAAAGCAATGTCGCTGTATTTTTCAAGGAAGTTCTTGGCAAAGCGGTGGCGGAACGAATGGGGATATACTACATCTTCGTTGATGCCGTATTTTTTTGCAAAGTGCTTCAATTGAATGGCTATTCCTCTGGTGGTGATACGTTTGCCAAAGCGGTTGAGGAACAAGTATCCGCTTTGTCTGTCCATTGATTCTATCCAGACAAGGGCCTCGTTGCGTAACTTTTTCGGGATGTAGAGTCTGCGCATCTTGCCGCCTTTGCTATACATGTCGAGGTAGCCGACCTTTACATCCTCCACCTTTATTTTCAAGAGCTCGCTAACCCTAGCACCTGTTGCAGCCATAAACCAGACCACAAAGTACCATTGCTCGTGTCCGTCCTGTTTCAGCTGGTTCTTTAGGAATGCGTAGTCGGCATTACTGATGACATTCTCCAAAAAGTTCTTCTGCTGGACTTTTACAGACTTCAGTTTTAGTTTGTCTTGATGCAAAAACTCCAGGTATTTGTTTAATCCCTGAAGTCTTAGATTTACGGTTTGTGGAGAATGGTTCTCCACAAGATACATTTTGTAGGCCAAAAGGTTACTCTTCTTCACCTCGCCATACTTGTTCAGAAAATAGCATACAGTCCACACATACGAAGTAATCGAGTTGGAAGCCAAATCCTGTTTAATAAGATAATTTTTGAATTTTGTTACCATGTGATTCTATTTATGAATTGACGGTAACAAAATAAGGGGAGCTAAACTCTTTTCGCCATTGCTGATTTTTTTATATTTTCATATAATACATCCATCTCTTTTTGGGTGAGGATTTTGAAATCGTTCATACTGTACAGGTTTGACAATTTGTTTCCAGTCAGTTTTTGAATATTCTTCTTGATTTCTTCCATTGACTTTTCATCATAGGTATAGATTGTTATGCTCTTCCTGTTAGCATTAGGTTGAACTTGTTGCAAGAAAAAAGGCGCAAAATACTGGCTGTCGCAATCACCCAACGAATGACCATAAATGTGTACATCATCCGCCTCTAACAAATCTTTTACTATAGGAGTTGATCCATAATGTGGACTGAAAGCTTTTTGGACAAAGTCGTAGTTCCCATAGTCGCCATCTTTAGCACCAATAATGATATTATTATCCTTTAACGAACCGTGTACATAGTGAATCTTTGTGTTGTATTTTTCAATTTGGTTTTCATCTTCAGCATATAGTTTGCATATATCCGTATAGTTGAACGAATATACTTTAGCATTAGATTTGTTTAACGCATTTTTCATTATAGTGTCTGCATAACATACATTTTTTTGATGCTCAAATTTCAAGTTATTGAGATAACTTGATAATCCGTCTTCTATGTAACCTAAAGCTTTTTTGTCAAATTGTTTATTTGTGATATTCAGTATTTCAAAATCTAGATCATATGGAACCTTTGTTAGTCCCCAATTGTCTGTGTACAAAACACCTAATTGTAGTAGTTCGTTTTCGACTTCTTCAAAGTTTTCCACACCTGTAACTATGGAACGATAATTTTCAATAAGTGGTTCGCAAGAAGTATTCTTATAGTATGCAATTACCATTTTCTGGTCTTCTGAAAAAAAGTAGTCATTAGCATTCCCCATATTATTCGCTTCAACCGCATAGTTCTGTAACGCGGTTTCCAAATCTAACCATCTTACATTGTGATTGTCTGTTAATTTCTGGTTGAGATATGCAATTATGGGAGCTGGGTATCTTTTAGGGCAATACTCGCTTTCGTAGAAATCCCAATATGAGGTTTTTCTACCGATAGCCAAATCAAATCCGTTGCCAACAACTAACACTGTCTTACTATTTTCCATACATTAAAATAATTTTTAGATTATCATTTCCTTTATTTTTTCAAAATTACTAAAAATTTCCTCAATTTTTTCTACAATGCGATGTTGCTCAGCGAGTGGGGGGAGAGGAACCATCGTTTTTACTATTATTTCTTTTGATATGTTGGGTTGAGCACCACCACCACCCAATTTAATAAATTCATCCTTATTGTACATCAGGAAATAGAATAAATACTTTTGTTCTATACCTTTATATTCAATACATGCGCAACAAGCTTGATTAGTCGTTGCAGGAAAAGTAAGAATGCCAAGTTTCCCAATGGTTGCTCCATACATAGCGATAAGGACACTTCCTGCGGGATTAAGTTTAGCGGAAGAGTTATCAACACCTTCTTCTGTTATATTTTCTGAAATGAAAGTGATATAATTATCGTTCAAGTCACCTGTTTTTAACCACGGTATATTACCCCCATAATACTCTTTATGTGTTCTCTTAGGAGTTCCTCCCGCTTGCCATATTCCAATTTCTCCTAGTTTTGTCCACACCCACCCTTCTGGCACCTCAAACGGCACGTTCTCATAAGGGCGGTTATCGGAAGAGACACCGAGCCGTTTAAGCAGTTCGCTTGCAGGTTCGTCATTGGGATTTTGTGGCACGAGTTTGCCACGGATAGCAAGGTCGAGCACTTTCTTCTTAGCCTGTTCAACCGCAGTCTTTAAATCTGATCCGTTCTTCTCCAGTTCGTCAATTACAGCAAACCAACGCTCTATTTCGGCAACTATGCGCTGCTGCTCGGCGAGTGGGGGGAGAGGATACACCCAATTTTGAATATGCTCATTATTTATAGAAGGAGAGTTATCTCCTTTCATAAAGGAATTAAGACCGTTAACAACATAATCAGATATCATCATATAGAAACAATATCCAGACAATAATACTTCATTTGGTTTACATACAAAAAAACCTGTTGATGCTATACAATCATCTTCTTCCACTAAGGCGATGTTTCTTAAATAAGGACGAACCAAAGAGAAAAGAATATCACCTTTTTGGGTTTTACGAGTAGCACGACTTGGTGCATTTTTCACCTCAATTATTTTGGGAGAAACGACCTTGTTTAGTTTATTGTCTATAGATTCTATATCAATGTATTTGAAAACATCACCACTTGGCTTGACACTTTCCATTTGATGGAATATTTCATTTCCTCTACATAGAACCCACCCTTCAGGCACCTCAAACGGCACATTATTCTCATAAGGGGGCATATCGGAAGTAGCAGACTTCTTAGATTTCTTTATTTTTCCTTCTTTCACAAGACGTTCTTTCTCGGCACGGATACGCTCCAAAAGGACACTAGCCGGTTCATCGTTCGGGTCTTGTGGTACGAGCTTACCATGGATGGCAAGGTCGAGGACCAATTCTTTCAGTTTCTTTGTGTTCATCGTTCTTAATCCTCTTTATTTTCAATTCTGCCACTGTTTTCCAATTCTCGACGCAACTCTTCTTCCGTAGGTAAATATGGAAGGTATTTGCTTGCAAAAATTTGTTTCGAGCCTTCCAATACGGAGTATTTTACTACCGTTTCATCCTTGTCGGCACACATCAGAATACCAATGGTCGGATTGTCGTCGGGGCCCTTTTTCAAGTCGTCGAACATACGGATGTACATATCCATCTGGCCTACATCCTGATGTGTCAGTTTTTCCGCCTTTAGGTCGATAAGGACAAAGCACTTCAAAATATAGTTGTAAAAAACGAGGTCGATATAGAAATGGCTCGTCTCGGTACTGATGCGGTACTGGCGCTTGATAAACGAAAAGCCTTTCCCCAACTCCAACAGGAAGTCTTGCATCTTACCTACCAAGGCATTCTCTAAGTCCTTTTCTTTATGGTCGGGATAGGCGGGAAGCCCAACAAACTCCAGCACATAAGGGTCTTTTACAAACTGACGGGTGTCGATGTGGTCAACATTGGCTTCTGCTTGGGCGGTGCTGCCACTCTCTAACTGCCTTTGGTAGTAAAAAGAATTGATGTTGCGTTCAAGTTGGCGGACACTCCACTGCTCGCGGGCTGCCTCACGCAAATACCATTCTCTGGCTTTGGAATCCTGCACTCTCATTATCAGACGGTTATGACTCCATGGCAATTTGCTACACAGTGTGTAGCAAATTGGCGACTTGCCATAAGTCAGATAAAATTGGCGCATATTTCTAAGATTGGCATACGAGAATCCGTTGCCAAATTCAACAGTAAGTACCTTGGAAAGATTCTTCAACAATTCCTCTCCATAAGCAGCCCTATCTTGTCCTTTCTGTTCTTCTTCCACAATGCGCTTGCCTATGAGCCAGTAGGCGGTAGTCATAGCCGTATTGGTAGTGCGTACTACAATCTGTCTGGCTTCCGTTAGAATGGAACGGACATCAGTAGTCAAATCTCCTGACACAGGTAAACTGTTAAGTTTGTCTATCTCGTTCGTATTCATTCTATTCCTCTGTAAATGGTTCTACATCGTTCAAGGGTAGACTCCCTTTGGGATTCGTGTGATTAAGGGCACGTTCCGAACTGATGACGGTGTGACCAATACGTTTTTCAATATCATCACGAGTGTTCTTTGCGACATCAGCCCCTTCTTTTGTCACAATGGCATTTTCTTTCAAACCCTCAGGGTTACGTTCCATTGAAATCTGTGTGGCAGTTTCTTCGGCAATGGCATTGAGCAATAGTTCCATATTCGTCATATTATCGCGCAGGTTTTCTTTCTTCAGACCTTTCAATTGTTTGTATTCTTTGGTTGTCATGCCGCTCCATGTTTTTGACATGAGGTCGGTGAGCAGGGCAAATTCCTCATTCTCCTTTACCCCTCCACGTTTCCATTCATCCGTAAGGCCTTTGTTCTTTTTGCCATCTTTTGGGGATACCAATTTCAGTTGGTTACAATTTGTAACCGACTCGTTACCTTCCTTGATTACTCCTTTTTCATCATCCCATACGGAACGGACTTGGTGCGTATGGAACAATTGTATCTGTTCGTGTTTCCCCATGATCTTATTCTTTAATACCTGCCATTAGTTCTTTGAGTCGTAGTACGGCACTTGCTATATTTTTGCTCTTTTCTTCTATGGTTTCGACAAGTTCACCTATCGTCAGGTCGTCATCGTCGTTTGTGGCGCGAATCCAGATAATATCGAGGCTGGTCTTGTCTCTTGCCAAAAGTTCGTCTACGCTGTATTTTCTCCACCGTCCGTTCGGCTCGGTTTCTGCGTTGTAGGTTTCCTTGCGGGCAGAGATGTCATCGGCATGGTAGCACTGCACAAAATCGTCTAAATGGTGACGCTGCATGGGTTTCGTCGCCATGGTATGCTTGATGCCTGTACGGTAGTCGTAGTACCACACATTTTCGGTCTTGCCCCCCTTGGTGAAGAATAATACATTAGCCTTTACGCCACCGGCGTAGAAAATGCCGGTTGGTAGGCGGAGGATAGTATGAAGGTTGAAATGTGTGAGCAACTCTTTGCGGATGGTTTCTCCTGCTCCTCCCTCAAACAATACGTTGTCGGGCAGAACGACCGAGGCCCTTCCGTTCTGGCGGAGGCTGACCATTATGTGCTGTAGGAAGTTCAACTGGTTGTTGGATGTTTCGGTGTAGAAATCTTGACGGCTGATGGCTACACTTCCTGCCGGACGGGTGCCGAATGGCGGATTGGCTAGTATTACATCGTAAGCGGTGTCGGTTGGACGTTCTAGCGAGTCTTTACATTCAATCGGACTGCTGTTGGTGCCTATGCCGTGCAGGTAGAGGTTCATAGAAGCCAGGGTTACAACAAGCGCTGTGTTGTCCACTCCGTGAATGGCTTTTGTGTTAAGGAACTCCAAATCTTTGGCTCCTGAACTTTGCTTCTTCATGTAGTCGTATGCTGCCAGCAAGAAACCGCCTGTTCCGCAGGCTGGGTCTCCCACTACTTCCCGAATGCCCGGTTTGGTTACATCGACCATGGCTTGTATAAGTGCTCGTGGAGTGAAATACTGGCCGGCTCCGCTTTTCTTGTCTTGACCGTTCTTCTCCAAAATGCTTTCGTAGATGGCTCCCTTTACATCGGTATCCATCACCAGCCATTGCTCTTCGTCTATCATTGAGATGACTTTGCTCAGGTAGGCGGGCTTGTCAATCTTATTCTGGGCCTTGGTGAATATGGTGCCAATAAGTCCGCTCTGTTCACTTAATTTTGCGAGGATGGATTCGTATTTTATGATAAGGTCTTCTCCTTCTACGTCTATAAGGTCTTTCCATGCATACCCTTCTGGTAGGACTGAGTCCTCTCCATAAACCTCGGTGTTCTCGTTGTCCATCTTCAAAAATAGAAGATAGGTCAACTGGGTGATGTAGTCGGTAAAACCAACACCTTGTGATGATAGAACTGTTGCCAAATCCCACACTTTCTTGGTTAGGGATGTGCTGTTATTGTTGTTTGCCATAATTTATGCTGTCTTGTTGTAAAGTATAAAATTAGCCATACTGGTCAGGGCCTCGTCTGCCTTGATCCTGTCTGTGTATGCGCGAATAAGTTGGTTGGCCTTGTCTTGGTCGTATGTGCGCAGTTCCCTGACTGTGCATGCCCCGTTCTGTGCCACAAAGGTCACCAGCTGTTTCATTATTTCTACCTGTTGTTCGCTGGCATCGAATTGCTTACGTCCGTGCCAGATGTTGAACAATGAGTTTGCCCTCGGCAGGATGCCCTGGAGGTTTTGAATCTGCTTGAATGCGAATCTTACCAATTGGATAAGGTTGGTTAAGGCGTTCATCTCGTCTCTTGAATTATGTTTACGGACGGCCGAAGGGTTTATTAGTGCGTAGTGTTCCCACATCCGTACCGGTAGAAACTCGTTGTTTACAGAACGCAGTTTGGACTCCAGGTCTTGCAACATCGACACGGTGATAGGTACATTCTCGTTGTTGTTGTAGATGATGCGTAGTGCTTCAATCTCGTCTTTGTGGGTAAGGCAGTAGTCTTCAAAAGCCGCTACCGAATTTCGGGCGGTCTCTAACGAAAAACCTGCATATAACAGTGTGTCGGTTCCATTCTCTAGTGTGGTCTGGAAGCCTGCTGCCAGTTTCAACAAGAGGACTTTCGCTTCCGCATTGTCGGTGAGTGGACGCACCAGCGCCATTCGTTCTGCATTGTCTTCGTTAATGTCGATGAAGGGTGGTAGGGTGTTATTTGCCAAGGCGTCGAAGATGTTGCGCGAAAGTGTGTGCATACCCACACCAGCCACATGGGCGAACTCTTGTAGGTCGATAGCCTCGCATTTCCGGTTTAAACGGCCGAGCGTCCCCGCAATACGGTTCAAATAGCAGTCTTGCACATTTCCATGGGTCAACAGTTCTAGCAAACGTTCCAGTGTGATGAGCTCTTGACCGGGGCCTGATGTGCCGGCATTCGGCACGTGTTTCTGGGTTTCTGTCACACCAACAGCATCCACAAGCACATAATAGTCCTTTGAATCTGCGTTTGGGGTCACGTTACGCAGGGCGTCGTCAGAAATAGAACGGGTGCCACGGCCTTTCATCTGGATGTATAGGGGTTCCGACATAACCTCTCGCATAAACATCACTACTTCCAACGGCTTCACGTCGGTACCGGTTGCCACAAGGGTACAAGTTACCGCAATTCGGAAATCGATGCTCGTACGGAATTCCTGTATCTTGCCGTTCGGGTCGTCTATCGAATAGGTTATTTTCTGGCAGAATATATCGTCGTGTCTGCCAAACACCTCCCTGGCAATCTTCACTATGTTGTTGGCGTGTGCCTCGTTCAATGCGAAAATCAGTGTTTTGGGCAGATAGTCCATATTGGGCTCACGGTGTGGAAACATTTCGGTGTAGACCCGGTCTCGGTATGTTTCCAGAATGAGCTTTATCTGTGCCGGGTTGACAATGCTGCGGTTCAAGTCTTCCCTTGTGTAGAATTTGGCTTCCGATGCCGAATAGGTTACTTGTTGGACTTCTCCCGTGTATTTTGTTTCCACTTTCAGCCGGTCTCCTATTCTGATGGCTCCGCCATTCTCGGTTTCCTCGGTTTTTATGCGGTAGATGTTGTCGCGAACGTTTACACCATCGGCAACCGACTGTTCGAGCGTGTAGTTCACTACTACGTTGTTGTTGAAGAAAGCTAACGTTTCTGGGATAGGAGTGGCTGTAAGACCAACAATTTTTGCCGAGTCGAAATACTCAAGCACCCTCTTCCAGTTGCCATAGATGGAGCGGTGGCACTCGTCAATGAAAATCAGGTCGAAGTAGTCTTTCGGCAATTTTGGATTCTCGGGCAACATCACTAAGTCTTTGGCTGTAGTGAAAGTGTCGTCGTTATCATCGTCTATGATGGTTGCTCCTGTCAGCAATGAATAAACTCTGTGGATGGTAGATATAATAACGCTTGTCTTAACCGGAATGTTGGCCGATTTTAGGCGCTCAACCACGTAATTGTCGGTGAAGGTGTTGCCGCTTTCGGTCAGACGGTAGGTGCCGAACTCTTCGTAGGCTTGTTTCGCAAGGTTGTTCCTGTCTACCAGAAATAGGATGCGCTTTGTAGGCGTGTAGTTCAGCATGCGGTAGGCGGCCGTACAGGCTGTGAAAGTTTTTCCTGCACCTGTTGCCAACGCAATCAGTGCACGTCTTTGGCCTTGTCTGAAACTTTCTTCCAGATTCGTTATTGCCTGAAACTGGCAGTCGCGCAACCTGCCGTCGTTAGGTACCGCTGGCAGTTTGGCGTAGGAATCGAATTTCTCTTCTCCAAGCAACGTCACCATTTCTTTTGGCGACAATATATGGTCGATGGGTGCGAAGTCGTCCTCATTCCGGTTATCTTTAAAAAATATATCTTTGCCATTCGATGTAAAGAGGAAAGGCAATGGGTTGGAAAATGTCTTATAGCACTTCGGCACACTTCTGCCGTAGGTGGCAGCTTGTTCGCACACTTTATTGCAACTAACGTCTATTGACTCTTTTTTTGCTTCGAGTACGCCGATTGCCTGACCATTGATGAAGAGGAAATAGTCAGCTTCTTTGTTGCCCTCTAACAAGCCCTCCCTAATGGCGGCAGCCTGTAGGTTCGAGGTGTAGTCTTTCCGATCAACAACCTTCCAACCAGACTTTTTGAACATCTGGTCTATCTTTACCCTTGCTTTCTCTTCAGGTGTCATTGCTATCCCTCCTTCCTGTTTATACACTTTAGAATGTTTTGTGAATTTTCACACTAATCCACAACATAAAGATAATACTTTCCCTCCATATAACACGTCACCCCAAAAGACAAAAAAATCCCACCCTTTTTGGGGGTGGGACTTTCTTTGGATTATATTTCCTTATTATTCTGCAGGAGCGATTGCTTCTGATGGACATACACTTGCGCAAGTACCGCAGTCTGTACATTCATCTGGATTGATCTTGTAGATATCGCCTTCGCTGATTGCTCCTACTGGACATTCGCCTGCGCAAGTTCCACAAGCTACACAATTGTCACTGATTACGTATGCCATAATTTTTCTGTATTAAGTTGTTAGTATTTGTTATTTTCGTATGCAAAGATAAGATTTTGCTGAAATCATTAGCATGTTGGCACCCTCTTTTTTCTTAATTTATAATCATTCTAATAATCAAAGCCGGACTTTTTTACTATCTGGCTTTGCTCCTTATTGGTTCTTAGTTGATTATGGAGTGTTTTTCTCTTGATGTGGTCCCAAAATCCGATTTATTTGTCTTTCAGGTACTCGTGTATGGTTCCACGGTATTTGAACAACGCTGTGCAGACGAGGAACAAGATGTAGAAGAAAATTCCGTAGATGATGAATTTCTTTAAGAAGGTCTCGTAATTAACGGCTGTAGGGTGGAAGGGCGACATAACAGTCACTATACTGTTGTTCCCTGCCAGCTTCTCTTCTAGTGTTTCCTTTTTGTCGAGTAGGTTTTGTTTGTCGTTGTAAAACAGGTCTTGTCTGCCCGTCCTCAGTTCTGTTCGGTTGGTAAGGTAGAATTCTGGCGCCTTCTCTTTGAAGAACTGCTGTCTTTGCAGACTGTCTATTCGGTTCAAGTCGCAGTCTATCACCTTCTCCCTTTGTCTCAGGTTCTCGATATGCTTGTCGCGTAGCAGGTTCAAGTATTCGTTCCGGTTGATGTAGGAGGTCAGGGTGTTCTGCATCTTGCCGAACAAGTCTCTGTCCTTCAGGCCGACCGATACCACCAGCTTGTCTTTTACACGCGTGTTGAGGGTGTCTTCTATGTCGTAATGGCTGCTATAGTCGATGATGGAGCGTGTCGAGTCGCGGTTGATGGCTATGTAGAAGAAACTTCTCACATGACTTATTTGCCGGGCCTCGTCTTCGCTTATGCCGAGCGCTTCCGACAGGGCTTTCGTGTCGTTGTGGTAAACAAAGTTGTCGAGCTCGTTCATCATGTCTGCTATCGTATACGAGGTGCCGGCATTTATTTTCAGTGCCAATTCTCCTTTATAGATTCTTCTGTTTCCGCTTGTCTTGTAATATGCGAGTGCACCTGCTGCTACCAGCGAGATTATAAACAGAAATTTGTGGCCATAAGTCAAACGCAGTATGCTGGTAACGAATGAGCAGATGGCGCTGGAACAATAGGCCGCGACTTCTTTGCACTTGCTCATCAATTCAAGCATATCGAGTTCTTGACTTTGCTTCTCTTCCATTAGTCGTTAAAAATTATTTGAGTTAGTATGTTTCCTACAAATATAAAACCTTTTCTTGATTATTTTGCCCCGTTCCTTATTTTTTGATGTTTGTGCCTTCTTGTCCTTCCGGGTCTTTGGGACTCGGTCTCTTGCTGACGCGGTTCTGGTTCTGGCGTGCGAAATCGCTCCAACTCTTAAATCCTTTGCCCGCAATGGGCTTACGGTTGGTCTCGAAGTGGTGGCACAGGGCCACTGCTACCGCATCGGTGGCGTCTAGGTGGTCGGGCATCTCTTCACTTTTTATGTGCAGGTACTGCTTCAGCATGGCGGCTACTTGCTCTTTGCTGGCCATGCCGTTGCCGGTTATGGCTTGTTTTATTTTTAGTGGGGCGTATTCCGCAACCGGCAGCCCTTTCTCGAGGGCGGCTATGATAGATATGCCCTGCGCGCGGCCGAGTTTCAGCATACTTTGCACATTTTTTCCGAAAAACTGGGCTTCAATGGCAAATTCGGTAGGGTGGTATTGGGTTATCAGGTCGTTTGTGAAGCGGAATATCTCTTTCAGTTTCTCGTAACCGTCGCTCCCCTTTTTCATGTCTAGTATGCCCAGCGCCTGTAGCTCGGGCTTGGAGCCTCCGGTTTTTATAACTCCGTAGCCCATATAGTTGGTGCCGGGGTCTATCCCCAATATGGTGCGGACTTCTCTCTTTACTAGGGTTGCCATGCCTTAATTCACTTCTTTTAGAATGGTGCTGAAGCCGATAACTGACAGGCCGAATGTGTCGCTGACGAGTTTTTGGGTGGTGGCCTCCAACTCTTTCTTCCAGAGCCTGACGCCCTCAATGCCGGTGCTGAACTGCACACAGAACGATTCGTCGCCGTTCTCGCTCGCTACCATTACTTTGTACATACGTGGCGAGGTCAGCAACTCTGTCCTGATGACGGCGGGAAACAGTGTCTCGCTAACCCATTTCTTCCATTCGTTGCATTGTGCCGATGGCACGGCATAGGTGGTGTTTATAATATACATCGGCTTAATAGTTGTATTTTTCCTCTATTTTCTGTTCGCGGTGAACCAGGTCTACTTTTACTCCGAATTTACGGGCGATGTGCTCGGCGGTGTGCTGGGCTGAATACACCGAACGGTGCTGGCCGCCGGTGCAGCCGAAACAGAACATCAGGCTGCTGAATCCTCTTTCCAGGTAGCGCGCCACGTGTGCGTCGGCTAGCGAGTAGACGCTTTCCAGAAACTTTAAAATTTCTCCGTCTTTTTCCAAAAAGTCTATTACCGCCTGGTCGCGGCCGGTCAGTGGCTTATACTGGTCGTATTTGCCCGGGTTGTGGAAGCCCCGGCAGTCGAAAACGTAGCCTCCTCCGTTTCCGCTCTCGTCTTCTGGTATGCCTTTCTTATAACTGAAACTGTATACTTTTACGGTTAGTTTGCTGTTGTCGGTCTCTTTCATGTCTTTTAGCTGTAATTCTTCTTTCACGCTTAGCCTGGTCAGCACATCTTTCAGGTGAGGGTAGTCGTCTGCGGCAGTGGTTTGTAGCAGTTCTTTCAAATTTTTTATGGCGTAGGGTATGCTCTCTATAAAGTGCCGTTTTTTCTCGATAAGGCCCCTGAAGCCGTAGGCCCCTAACACTTGCAGTGTTCTGAACAGTACCATCTCCATGAGCAGGTGGTCGAATGTCTCGCGTGGAAGTACGACGTATTTCCGCAGCGCCTCGTAATAGGTGTCGGTCAACTGCTTTTTCACGTTTTGGGGCAGGTTGGCTTTTGCCTGCCAGACGAACGACGCCACATCGTAGAGGAATGGACCTTTCCGGCCGCCCTGGTAGTCTATGAAGTAGGGCTTCCCGTCTTTCAGCATTACGTTACGGCTCTGGAAGTCCCTTACCATAAAGTTGTGGTAGGGGGTCCGCAGTATGTTGCCGGCCAGCCGTTCGAAATCGTCTTCCAGTTGTGGCTCGCTGAAACCGACGTTCTGCAATTTCAGGAAGCAGTATTTGAAGTAGTTCAAGTCCCACATTATGGCCCTTCTGTCCATTTCTGCCTGCGGATAGCATTTGCCGAAGTCCAGGTCGGCTCCGCCCTCGAACTGCAGCGCGGGCAGGCTGGCTATTGCCTGTTGCAGGTGTTGCGTTTCCTCTGCGCTAAACACGCCGGTCTTTATTCCGTTGGCTATGGCGTTGTAGAGTGGGGTGTCGCCCAAGTCTTCCTGTATGTAGGCCATGTGGTCTTCGCTTGCCGCTATGAATGCGGGTACGGGCAGGCCTTTCCCCTTGAAATGTTCCGATAGGTAGATGAAGGCTTCGTTTTCTTTCCGGTCTTCTCCGATGACGCCTATGCAGCTGTCGCCGCCTGGGGTCCTTGTCAGTCGGTAGTATTTACGGTTCGAGCCCTCGCCCTTTATCAGTTTGTTCGCCCATGTGCCCGGACCTATATGTTCGCGGCATAATGCTGCCAGTATGTCTGTGTCGCCCATCTTTTTTATTTGTAGCTGGTTCCATTCTGTTTAAAGGTTTTTGTGTGGTATTCCCTTAACGAATGTTATTTTTTGTAACCTTATTTTACATTTTCCAGTTCCAAAGTTACCATTTTTAATTTAATGTGCTACTTTTGTCTTATCTCAGAATTTACATTTAGGTACTTATATTGATAAAATGATAAAGAAATTCGATTTCTTGATAATTGGTTCGGGCGTGGCTGGCATGAGTTATGCCTTGAAGGTCGCTCGCGCGAGGAAGGGGTCTATCGCCCTTATTTGCAAGTCCGATATGGGCGAGGCTAACACCGATAAGGCGCAGGGCGGCGTTTCGTCTGTAACTGATTTCAGTGTTGACACTTTTGAAAAACACATTAACGATACCATTGTTGCGGGTGATTTTATTTCTGACCTGGCTGCTGTTGAACAGGTGGTTAAGAATGCGCCCGGGCAAATTAAGGAATTGGTTGACTGGGGCGTGAATTTCGACAGAAAGGCTGACGGCTCTTTCGATTTGCACCGTGAGGGCGGACACTCTGAATTCCGTATCCTTCACCATGCCGACGACACCGGACATGAAATACAGCGCGGACTGATGGAGGCTGTGAGAAACACTCCCGAAATAACTGTACTGGAAAACCATTTTGCAGTGGAAATCATCACCCAACACCATTTGGGTATGGAGGTCACACGCCGCACACCGAACATCGAGTGCTATGGCGCCTACGTCCTCGACTGTAACACGGGTAAAATCGACACCTACCTGTCGAAGGTGACCCTGATGGCTACTGGCGGTACGGGGTCGGTTTATGCGACTACCACAAACCCTAATGTGGCTACTGGCGATGGCATCGCCATGGTTTACCGTGCCAAAGGTACGGTGAAGGATATGGAATTTGTACAGTTCCACCCAACAGCCCTCTATAACCCCGACGAGTCGCATCCGGCTTACCTGATTACAGAGGCCATGCGCGGTTTTGGCGGCATTTTGCGCCTGCCTACCGGCGAAACCTTTATGGAGAAGTACGACGAACGCCTTTCGCTGGCTCCGCGCGATATTGTTGCCCGTGCTATCGATAAGGAAATGAAAATTCACGGTATCGACCATGTCTGTCTCGATGTCACTCATAAGGACCCCGAGGATGTGAAGCACCATTTCCCTAACATTTATGCGAAATGCCTGAGTATTGGTATCGATATCACTAAGGAATACATTCCTGTTGTGCCTTGCGCCCACTATATGTGTGGTGGTATCAAGGTCGACACCAACGCCTGCTCCAGCATCAAACGCCTTTATGCGGTGGGTGAGTGTTCGTGCACGGGGTTGCATGGTGGTAACCGTCTGGCAAGTAACTCGCTTATCGAGGCGGTTGTTTATGCCGATGCTGCCGCTAAACACAGCTTGTCGGTCATCGATAGCTATTCTTTCAACGAGGCAGTGCCTGAATGGAACGACGAAGGGACCCTCTCGAACGAGGAAAAGGTGCTTATTGCGCAAGATGTGAAGGAAGTCGGACAAATTATGAGCAACTATGTGGGCATCGTCAGAAGCGACCTGCGTTTGAAAAGGGCTTGGGACCGACTCGACCTCATTTACGAGGAAACCGAAGCGCTCTTTAAACGTGTTAAGGCCAACCGGAGCATTTGCGAATTGAGGAATATGGTTAATGTGGGCTATCTTATTACCCGACAGGCTATTGACAGAAAAGAAAGCCGGGGCCTGCATTTTACTATCGACTATCCGAACCGCGACGAGCGCAACGATTTGTACGATGCCTCGAAATTCGATAAGGCATTCTAAAATACAGAAAATGAAAGCAGTGTGTCTTTTGGTCTTCTGATACACTGCTTTTGTTATTTTTTCTTGTGCGCTGACCGCTTTTTTATTAGATGGCTGATTTAGTTGTGTTTTGTGTTTTTTTTAATAAATTTGTAGAAAAATCGGATTAATATGGCAAAGACCCCTAAAGTCGAGTATCAAAGCATTGATGAGGTTTCTGATGTTTGGAAAATATTGACCAAAGAACAGTTGAAGTTCTTGAAGGAGAACGTTATCGTTCAGAATTACAAGAAGAACCAGATTATTTACTGTGAGGGTGATACTCCGACGTTGGTTTATTGTGTTGTAAAGGGTAAGGTGAAAATCTATAAAACCGGTGTTGGCGGACGCAGCCAGATCGTTCGTATGGTTAAACCGTTCGAAATGCTGGGTTATAGGGCTATGTTTGCCGAAGAAGATTTTGTGACGGCTGCTTGCGCCTTTGAAGCCACTACAATCTACGCTATACCTAAAGCCGTTATCCATAAACTGATTTCTGAAAATAAAGACCTCGCCTGGTATTTTATTCAGGCTCTGGCTGTCGATTTGGGTATTGCCGACAAACGTGCTGTCAGTCTTACCCAGAAACACATTCGTGGCCGTCTGGCCGAATCGTTGCTTTTCTTGAAAGATAGTTATGGCGTGGAATCTGATGGAGAAACCATCAGCATTTTCCTCTCTCGTGAAGACTTGGCCAACCTCTCTAATATGACCACTTCTAACGCTATTAGAACTCTTTCTACTTTTGTCGCCGAAAATCTTATTTCGCTCGACGGACGTAAAATTAAGATTATCGACGAGGAACAACTCCGTAAGATTAGCAAGATAGGGTAGTCTCTGTCTGCTTCGATCGCTTACTCTTGATATGGATATTGCCGATTTACTTCTTTTTCAGGATAAACATCCGCAACTGAATAAGTTCAACTCGTGGTTCGCCGCCAACAAAAATCAGCGTATTTGGCTGAAGGGTATGGCGGGTTCTTATAATGCGGTCTTTTTTTCGGCCGCTTTTCACGAAATTAACAAAAACATCCTCTTTGTTCTTGATAATCAGGAAGACGCTGCTTATTTTTATAACGATCTGGTTCAAATAACGGGCGGACTTGATGTCTTCTTTTTCCCTTCCTCCTATAAGCGTGGGGTCAAATATGGCGAAAAGGATTCGGGTAACGAGGTTATGCGGACCGAAACCCTTAACGCGCTGAATGTCTCTGCCGATTGTGCTATGGTGGTGACTTATCCCGAAGCGTTGTTTGAACGGGTCGTCTCTGTTGCCTCTTTGCAGACAAAAACGCTGTCGGTTGGTGTCAAACAGCGTATCACCATGTCGGCGGTTAAGATGGAATTGTTGAAGTTCGGTTTTGAACAGGTCGACTTCGTTTTCCAACCCGGCCAGTTCTCTGTGAGGGGCTCTATTCTCGATGTTTTCTCCTACTCGTCCGACTATCCGTTCCGTATTGACTTTTTCGGTGACGAGGTCGACTCGATACGTATGTTCGAGGTCGACACCCAGTTGTCGAAGGAGCGGAAAGAAAAAATCTCTATCGTTTCTGATGTCAATTCTGGTGCTGTGGAAAGTATTCCTTTTCTTCAGTTTATACCACAAGATACTTTATTGGCTTTTTCCGATTATAACTTCTCATGCGACAGCATTAGCAAACTCTGTGACGAGAATCCTGCCTTCGAAAAGGCTTTCTCTTATGACGAGTTTGTGGGCTTGACCGCCAATTTCAAAATTGCCGAATTTGGCTTGCATAACGCTTTCACCGACTCTGCTATTCTTGAGTTCCATATTTCCCCACAACCGGTGTTCAATAAGAACTTCGAGCTGATAGCCGACAATTTTTGTCAGATGTCGGACCTGAAGTTCAAAATATATGTTATGGCGTCGAATCCTCACCAAACCGACAGGTTGAAGGCTATTTTCGACGACATGCAGCGGCCTGTCTCCTTTGTCCCCGTCCAAAAAACACTGCATCAGGGCTTTGTCGACAACGACCTGCGACTGTGCTGTTATACCGACCACCAGATTTTCGACCGCTTCCATAAATACAGCCTGTCTTCCGAAAGGGCTAGGGCCGGTAAGGCCGCTATGACACTGAAAATGTTGAAGACTTTGCAGGTCGGCGACTATGTCGCACATATCGATTTCGGTATTGGTAGGTTTGGCGGACTTATGACCATGGACATTAACGGGAAGAAGCAGGAGGTTATAAAACTTATATACAAAGACGACGATTTGGTCTTCATCAGCATTCATGCCTTACACAAAATCTCTAAATATAGAGGGAAGGAAGGCGAGGAACCTAGGATTAACAAACTGGGTACGGGCGCCTGGCAGGCGTTGAAAGACCGGACGAAGAAAAAGGTTAAGGACATTGCGCGTGACCTTATTGCACTTTATGCGCGGCGGAGACAGGAACGGGGGTTCGCTTTCTCGCCCGACAGTTTCTTGCAGCAGGAGTTGGAGTCTTCGTTTATTTATGAAGATACGCCCGACCAGTTGAAGGCGACTGCCGATGTGAAAAAGGATATGGAGAAGGACGAGCCGATGGACCGCCTTATTTGTGGTGATGTGGGTTTCGGAAAAACCGAAATCGCTATCCGCGCTGCCTATAAGGCCGTTGCCGACAATAAGCAGGTGGCGGTGCTTGTTCCTACTACGGTCTTGGCTTTCCAACACTTCCAAACGTTCTCGGAAAGGCTCAAGGGCATGTCGTGCCGGGTCGACTATCTGAGCCGTACCCGTTCTGCTAAGGCTACTAAGGAGGTCTTGCAGGATTTGGCCGCCGGAAAAATTGACATTATTATCGGTACCCATAAACTGATTGGTAAAACCGTTAAATTTAAAGATTTGGGCTTGTTGGTTATCGACGAGGAACAGAAATTCGGTGTCTCTACCAAGGAGAAAATCCGACAAATGAAGGTCAATGTCGATACGCTGACGCTGACCGCTACTCCTATCCCAAGAACTCTGCAGTTCTCGCTCATGGGGGCACGCGACTTGTCGATTATGACGACTCCGCCGCCTAACCGGTATCCTGTGCAAACCGAATTGTCGGTTTTCAATGAAGCCGTTATCCGCGACGCTATCCAATTCGAACTGAACCGTAACGGACAGGTCTTTTTCGTGAGCAATAGAATTGCTTCGCTCCTCCCTCTGAAAGATATGATTAACAGGCTCGTTCCGTCTGCCCGGGTCGTTATTGGACATGGACAGATGCCGGGTGAGGAATTGGAAAAGGTGGTGCTCGATTTCCTGAATTTCGACTACGACGTTCTATTGTCTACTTCTATCATTGAATCGGGTATCGACATCTCTAACTGTAATACGATTATTATTAACGATGCCCAAAATTTCGGTTTGAGCGACTTGCACCAACTCAGGGGACGTGTTGGCCGTAGCAACCGGAGGGCGTTCTGTTACTTGCTTTCTCCTCCGCTTTCTGCATTACCCGATGAAAGCCGTCGCAGGCTCGAGACCATCGAGATGTTCTCTGACTTGGGCAGCGGGTTCAATATCGCTATGCAGGATTTGGACATACGTGGGGCGGGTAACTTGCTGGGTGCTGAGCAAAGCGGATTTATTGCCGACCTCGGTTACGAAACCTATCATAAAATTCTGAATGAGGCGGTCGATGAACTTAAAAATGAAGAGTTCGCCGATGTCTATGCCAATGAGGCTGACGTTATAGGGGATAACGAGTCTTTTGTTTCCGACTGCCAGATGGAAACCGATATGGAACTGATGTTCCCGGCCGAATACATCAGCAATGTGTCGGAACGTATGAACCTTTACCGCGATTTAGATACGGTCAGAGACGAGGCTGAGTTGCAAAAGTTTCAAGATAACCTTGTCGACCGTTTCGGACCGCTTCCCGAACAGGCGCAAAACCTTATGCTCTTGGTCCGTCTCAGGTGGCTGGCTATTGCTTTGGGATTTGAAAAACTGGTGCTGAAAAACACGCATATGACGGCTTTCCTCATATCGGCACAAAACTCTCCCTATTTCAAGTCGCAGACGTTTGGTAACATTATCGATTATGTGGTGTCGCATCCTGCCCAATGCACTTTCAAGGGGGCTGGCAACCATGCTGTCGTGTTTAACGGTGTTCCTTCTGTCGCTACGGCTATTACTATCCTGCAAACTATAACTTCGAAATAGTATGGCTAAGGTTACTGTACTTATGGGGAGCCCGAGGCGATGCGGTAATACGGCCAGACTGGTGCGTGCCTTTGCCGACGGACTTGATGCGCGGCACGAATTTGAAATCTTGAATGTGGCCCAACTCGACATTCATCCGTGCCTAGGCTGTAATGCCTGTTTCCACAATGCTGGCCACCTTTGCCCGCAACCCGACGATATGGCGCGTGTTTACAGGGTCTTGGCCGATACCGACGTTCTGGTGGTGGCTACTCCGGTCTATTTTTATGGTATAAGTGCCCAACTTAAAATGCTTGTCGACCGTCTGCACAATCCAATCCGCAATAGTTTCCGAATCTCTCGGATGGTTTTGTTGGCCGTGGGGGCGGCTACGTTACCCCAGTTGTTCGATTCCATTGTCATGCAATACAGGTTGTGCCTCCATTTTTTCCATCTGCGCGATCTCGGTTCTGTGTTGGTGCGCGGTGTTAAAGAGGCGGGCGACATTGAAGGGAATGCTGCCTTAGACGAGGCGTGTCGCCTTGCGTCTACTGTTTAGAACCAGTAGCTTTTCTTCTCTTCCGCCAACTGGCTGTTCTTGAATATGGCTTTTGCCTCGTCGAGTAGGGGGCTGAAGTCGGTATAGCGGGCCGATATGTGGCCTATAATCAATTGTTTTACTTTGGCTTTCCTGGCTATTTCTGCCGCTTGGGCGGCGGTGCTGTGTTGCGTCTCTTTCGCACGCAGTTTGTGCTCGCTTAAGAAAGTCGCCTCGTGGTATAGGCAGTCGGCGTTCTCAATTAACGGAAGCATCTTCTCGTTGTAGGCCGTGTCGCTGCAGTACACGTATTTCTTACTGGGGTCGGCTGGCAGAGTGAGTTCCGAGTTGGGAACCACAACCCCTTCTTCGGTTACGTAATCCATACCATTCTTTATATTTAAGTATTGTGAGATTGGAACGCCGTATTGGTCGGCCTTCTCCTTGCGAAGGTGGAGGGGCTTGGGCTTTTCCTCGAAAATGAATCCGCTGCTCGGAATAGAGTGCTTAAGCGGAAAAGCGGTTACTTTTATGGCCTTGTCTTCATAAATGGTCGATGTGTGGAACGGGTCAACCGGGTGAAAGGAAATAGGGTAGCCGAAATCTTCTCCGAAAAATTCGGTTTGTTGCGTTATATATTTCTCCAATCCGGCATGCGCGTATATGTTCAATTCGCCTTTCCGGCCCAGCATGCCGAGTGTCGACAACAATCCTGGTAATCCTAATATATGGTCTCCGTGAAGGTGTGAGATGAAAATGTGGTTCAGCCTGGCAAGTGCGATGTCAAGTTGTCTGATGGCGATTTGCGTGCCCTCGCCACAGTCTATTAGCATCAGTTTGTTGTGAATCCCTAATATTTGTGAACTCTGGTTGGCCAGTTTCGATGGCAGTGCCGAGCCTCTACCTAATATGGTAAGTTTCAGTTTGTCGGGCATGAAATACTAAATTTTCCATAAAATTAGCGATAAAATGTGGTTTTTATGCGCTTTTATTGAAAAAATGGAGACTTTGAGTGCTGGTTCTCATTTATTTTTAGTAATTTTGCACCCGATTTTATACACATAATGTCAAACCACTAATTTTAATTTTTTTTATTCATTTAAAATGAGCAAATTAACTGAACAGGTAAAGCCTCTTGAAGATTTCGATTGGGCAACCTACGAAAATGGTGATGTCCAGGCTACTGAAAGCAAGGAGTCTCTCGAAGCAAAGTATGACAATACCCTTAATGCGCTTAAAGACAGCCAAGTCGTTATGGGTACTGTTATCTCTATGAACAAGCGCGAAGTCGTTGTTAACGTTGGTTACAAGTCCGACGGTATCATCTCTACTAACGAGTTCCGCTACAATCCTGACTTGAAGGTCGGTGACCAGGTTGAATGTTTCATCGAAAGCCAGGAAGACAAGAAGGGCCAGTTGGTTCTTTCTCACAAGAAAGCGCGTTTGTCTCAGTCTTGGCAGCGTGTTAACGAGGCTCTCGAAAACGACGAGGTATTCAAGGGCTTGATCAAGTGCAGAACTAAGGGTGGTATGATTGTTGACGCTTTCGGTATCGAGGCGTTCCTCCCAGGCTCTCAGATCGATGTTAAGCCTATCCGCGACTACGATGTGTTCGTTGGTAAGACAATGGAATTCAAAGTCGTTAAGATTAACCAGGAATTTAAGAATGTTGTTGTTTCCCACAAGGCTCTTATCGAGGCTGAGTTGGAAGCACAGAAGAAAGATATTATCTCTCAGCTCGAAAAGGGTCAGATCCTTGAAGGTACCGTTAAGAACATTACTTCTTACGGTGTGTTCATCGACCTCGGCGGTGTCGATGGTCTCATCCACATCACTGACCTTTCTTGGGGCCGTGTTACCCATCCTGAAGAGGTTGTACACCTCGACCAGAAACTCAATGTCGTTATCCTTAACTTCGACGACGAGAAGAAGCGTATCGCTCTCGGTTTGAAGCAGCTTACCCCTCATCCTTGGGATGCTCTTGACGCTAACCTCAAGGTTGGTGACAAGGTGAAGGGTAAGGTTGTCGTTATGGCTGACTACGGAGCTTTCGTTGAAATCGCTCCTGGCGTTGAGGGTCTTATCCATGTTTCTGAAATGTCTTGGTCTCAGCACCTCCGCTCTGCTCAAGATTTCTTGAAGGTTGGCGATGAGGTTGAGGCTGTTATCCTTACTCTCGACCGCGAAACCCGCAAGATGTCTCTCGGTATCAAGCAGCTCAAACCAGATCCATGGGAAAATATCGAAACTAAATATGCCGTTGGCTCTAAGCACACTGCCAAGGTTCGCAACTTCACCACTTTCGGTGTGTTCGTTGAATTGGAAGAAGGTGTCGATGGCTTGATCCATATCTCTGACCTCTCTTGGACTAAGAAGTTCAAACACCCTTCTGAATTCACTCAGATTGGTGCCGACATTGAGGTGGTTGTTCTTGAAATAGACAAGGAAAACCGTCGTCTCAGCCTGGGTCACAAGCAGCTTGAGGAAAACCCTTGGGATGCTCTTGAGGCTTCTTTCGCTGTTGACTCTATCGTTGAGGGTACTATCACTGAAATCAAGGATAAGGGCGCCGTTGTTAACCTCGGTAATGGTGTAGAAGGTTTTGCTTTCTCTAAGCAGTTGGCTAAGGAAGACGGCTCTGTCGCTAAGGAAGGCGAAAAACTCAACTTCCGTGTTACTGAGTTCAACAAAGATACTCACCACATCTCTCTCTCTCACACCCGCGTATGGCAGGCTGGTGGCGAAGATGGCGAAGGCAAGAAGAAGAAGGCTGCTGCTAAGAAGTCTGATGCTGCAGTGAACATCACTCTTGAAAAGAGCACTCTCGGTGACATCTCTGCTCTCGCTGCTTTGAAAGACAAACTTTCACAAGGTGAGAAGTAAATATAAAAAAAATCGCCATGTGTTGTAAAACATATCTCAGAAAATATATATATTTGCAACACAATTTGATTTTATTCTAGAAAAGAAAAGTTTTAATTTATTTGAATATCTTTTATGAAAAGAAAATTCTTAGGCTTATTTGTAGCATCTGCTGTTGCATGCAACGCTTTTGCACAGGAAGAGGTTGCGGTTGATTCTGCTGCAGCTAAGGGTTTGTGCCACTGGTCTCTCCAGGCTCATGGTGGTGTAAACGTTATCAACTGGTCAAAGTCAAACGATCGCGCATCTTTGATGCCAAACTCAGACTTCAACGGTCAGTTCGGTGCTCAGGTTGAATATACTTTCAATCCTTTGTGGGGCCTTGGTTTGGACTACACTTATGCGTTGAACAACCAGAAGAAGTACGATAACGCTTCTCACGAAATCTCTTTGTTCGCTTCTTCAAACCTTTCTAACCTTTTGGCTAAGTATCGTTCTGCTGGCTGGCAGAAGTTCAATGCTTACCTGAATGGTGGTTTGGGCGCACAGATTTACGATTACGAAGTTACTGAAGGCGCTAGAAAAGGCTACGAAAACGATGGTGCTAAACCTTTCGCTTGGTTGGGCTTGAACTTCGAGTACAACGTTTCTAAGTACTTCGCTATCGGTTTGGATGGTCAGGCTAGAAGAGCTACTACCAAACAGTGGCACCCACGTGAAGACGGCGGCGCATGGCAGTTGATGGCTGACCTCGGTGTCCGCTTCAAGTTCGGTGGCGACCGCAACGTTCGCAACGTAGCGCTTGTTGATTACGAACCTAAGGTTGAAGTGCCAGATATCACTCCATTGCTTGACGAACAGAAACGTCAGGCTGCTGAAATGACTTCTCGTCTTGAGGAGCAGATCAACAACCAGAACGCTCAGATCGCTAAGCTTCAGAACGAGTTGAAGGCTACTCAGGATTCTTTGAACAAGCACATCCGCGACACTAAGCCTGCTGTTCGTTACACTCCTACTAAGGAAGAGGACGAAATCATCAAGACTGCATTCTCTCAATTGGAGTTCGAGTCTGCTAAGGCTATCATCAAACAGTCTTCTTACTCTTCTCTCGATGGTCTTGCTACTTTGTTGAAGGCTCACCAGGAATGGACTGTTACTTTGAAGGGTTACACCGACAACTCTGGTCAGGCTGCTAAGAACCTTCAGCTTTCTAAGGATCGTGCCGCTGCTGTTAAGGCTTACTTGGTTAACAAGGGCGTTAGCGCTTCTAAGATCCAGTCATTCGGTTATGGTTCTGCTAACCCTGTAGCTTCTAACACTACTTTGGCTGGCCGTGCTAAGAACCGCCGTGTTGAAATCGAACTTTACTCTAAGTAATTAGATTAAATAAATTTCAAACATATTTAAGGGAAACTCGTTCGAGTTTCCCTTTTTTTGTTTCTTATGCTTTCAATTTGTTACTTCTCGTCTATGTGGCTTTTTTCAACCCTCCTTTATTGTCTTTTCTACCTAATTTTCATTAATTTTGTGAAAATTTAATCAAACGGGGGGTAAACCCTATTTATTTCAACTTTTTTAATTAATAAAATGGAAATTCGTAGAACTAAGATTGTTGATGCAGTCAAAATGACCACCTACGATGTTAAGGTTAACGTCAAAGGTTGGGTTCGTACAAAAAGAGGTAACAAAAATGTAAGTTTTATCGCTCTTAATGACGGTTCTACTATTAATAATATCCAGATTGTTGCCGATGCCAGCAAGTTTTCTGAAGAACTGATGAAAGATGTTACCACTGGTGCGTGTCTTTCTGTTGTTGGTACTCTGGTTAAGTCAATGGGCGCTGGTCAGGCTGTTGAAATTCAAGCCGATTCTATTGAAATCTACGGCAAGGCCGATCCTAACGAGTATCCTTTGCAGAAGAAGGGGCATTCGTTCGAATATCTTCGCGAAATTGCCCATCTCCGTCCGCGTACTAATACGTTCGGTGCTGTTTTCCGCATCCGCCACAATATGGCTATGGCCATCCACACTTTCTTTCACCAGAAAGGTTTCTTCTATTTCCATACGCCTATCATTACCGCTAGCGATTGTGAGGGTGCCGGCCAGATGTTCCAGGTGACTACCAAGAACCTTTACGATTTGAAGAAGGACGAGAACGGTAGCATTGTTTACGACGACGATTTCTTCGGAAAAATGACTTCTCTCACCGTCTCTGGTCAGTTAGAGGGTGAACTTGGCGCTACTGCGCTGGGCAATATCTATACTTTTGGGCCTACTTTCCGTGCCGAAAACTCGAATACACCTCGTCACTTGGCCGAATTCTGGATGATTGAGCCTGAAATGGCATTCTACGATATCAAAGACAATATGGATATCGCTGAGGAGTTTATCAAGTACTGCGTTAAATGGGCGCTCGACAATTGTGCCGACGATTTGCAGTTCCTGAACAATATGATTGATAAAACCCTTATCGACCGCTTGAAGAGTGTCATCGACTGCGAGTTCGTACGCCTGCCATATACCGAGGGTATCAAGATTCTTGAAGACGCTATCGCTAAAGGCCACAAGTTCGAATTCCCTGTTTATTGGGGTTGTGACTTGGCTTCCGAACACGAACGCTTCCTTGTTGAACAGCATTTCAAACGTCCGGTTATCCTTACCGACTATCCGAAGGAAATCAAGGCTTTCTATATGAAGCAGAACGACGACGGCAAGACTGTTCGTGCTATGGATGTCTTGTTCCCTACTATCGGTGAGATTATCGGTGGCTCTGAGCGTGAGGAATCTTACGATAAACTGATGGCGCGTATTAAGGAACTCAATATCCCTATGAAGGATATGTGGTGGTACCTCGATACCCGTAAGTTCGGTTCTTGCCCTCACTCTGGTTTCGGTCTCGGTTTTGAACGTCTGCTCCTTTTCGTTACCGGTATGCAGAACATACGCGACGTTATTCCGTTCCCAAGAACTCCAAAAACAGCCGAATTCTAATCGTTGCGGTTTTTATTACATACAGGGCGTTAATTGCATTGCAGTTAACGCCTTTTTTATTTGCGCATCCCTATCCATTTCTCTATTTTTGTATATTGAATTCTTTTAATTATGCCGATGAATAAGTTTTACGCTATGGCTTTGGCAACGGCTTTTTCTGCCTCTTCTGCCTCTGCTTACGATTTTTCTAATTATAATTCGAATTTTTCTGCGTCCGACTACCGCGAGGCCCTTAATATGGGGCTTAAGTTCTATGGCGGCCAGCGTTGTGGTGATAACCATAACTGGATGCTGGTCGACAACGATAAGGTGACAAAAAAATATTGCCACACGAAAGATGGCCAGGGCTCGGTCAATGGTGGGGGCAATGGTAGTTACGACTTGACGGGTGGCTGGCACGATTGTGGCGACCACATAAAGGTGGCTACTACAATGGGTTATGCGGCTATCTCGCTGCTGGTTGCTTACGATGTTTGGCCTGAAGCCTTCCAAGATAATTACGATGAGGCCTATGGTGCTCCAAACCGTGTCCCTGATGTGCTTGACGAGGCCAAGATTGCTACCGACTACTTTATGAAATGTTTCCTCGACAATGGCAAGACTTTCGTCTATTATGTTGGTGCCGAAGGCGACCACAACCGCTGGATGACTAGCTCGGTACAGAGTTCCGAGTCGGTTGAAAATGGTGGCGATCCGCGACCTGTCTGGACAACAAACTCTCTTGGTGGACCACAGGCGGCCAACTATGCCTCTGCGCTGGCGCTGATGGCGAAACATTATCCCGATGCGGAATACCGTAGCAAATGTGCCGAATACGCTAAAATTGCCTATGCTTACGCAAAAGATCATAAAGATAAAAACGTTACTATCCCGATTTTTTATCCAAGCCTTAACGAAGAATGGACCGACGAGTTGAGCCTTGCCGCTATTTTGTTGTATAATCTGACGGACGATGCAACTTACAAGACCGAGGCTATCGGTTATTTACAGGGTAAGTGGGAATCTAATTCGCCACTCGCATGGGATACGGAGTCTGACTATGCTTACTACTATATAGTTAAAGCTGATCCTAATGCGTCGAACGGACAGGGTGGTAATATTGCCAATTTCTTGCGCAAAAATGTGTATGGTCTTCATCTGGAAACGGCGAAAGCCGATAATAATGGCTTCCCTTATTATAAAAGCAGATGGGGAACCAATAAGTTGGCGCTGGGTGGCGCCGCTGCTGCTGCCCTTTATTCGAAGTTGGTGGCCGATGGGGTGCTTACTTCTTCTGAAGATTTGAAACTGGCCGATAATTTCAACCAGAGAATTGTTGATTATGTCCTCGGAAATAATGAGTTTAACCATACATTCCTGCATGGTTACAAAGGTGATTTCACTTTCCGCATCCATCATCGAAACGCTATGGGGCGTAACGACAATCCTCCTACTAAAACTAAGAATGAAGCCGACTTTATGTTTGCCAGCGGTGGTGTGATTGGTGGTCCTAGTAACCCTGGCGTATTCCAGAATATTATTGAGGGTGGCTCTTCTTACACTGAAACTGAGGGCGGATGCGATTATAACGCTCCGTTTATTGTTGCTATTGCCAATATCGTTGCCACGCTCGACCCTGTGCCCGTTACTGGTGTGAAGAATGCCGATGCCTCTAAGTTCAATGTGTATCCTACTGTTTGCGACGACTATGTGGTTGTTGAACCTCTCGAAGTGGCGTACGATGGCGATGGCATCATCAATGTAGTATCGACGACGGGTCAAACCCTTCTCTCGGCGCGCACCAATGGCGCTGTTCCCGTTGTATTACCGACTAGTGGTCTGCCTAGGGGGATATATGTAGTTAATATCAATTTCGAGGGAGGTAAAAAGTCCTACAAAATAATCAAGCAGTAAAAAATGGCTAAAATAGATATTATTCCTGCTATCGATATTATTGAGGGGAAGTGTGTCAGACTCTCCCAAGGCGACTACGACCAGAAAAAGGTCTATAACGAAGATCCCTGCGAGGTGGCCCTCATGTTCCAAGATGCGGGTATCACTCGCCTGCATTGTGTTGACTTAGACGGTGCTAAGGCTAAACACATTGTCAACTACAAGGTTTTGGAGAAAATTGCTTCTCGCACAAACCTTGTGATCGATTTTGGAGGTGGCTTAAAGTCTGACGACGACCTGCGTATCGCTTTCGAGTGTGGCGCTGCTATGGTTACCGGCGGAAGCATTGCGGTTAAAGACCCCGATACCTTCTTAAAATGGATCGACAAGTTCGGGGCCGACCGTATTATTCTTGGTGCCGATGCAAAAGACGGTAAAATCGCCGTCAGTGGTTGGCAGGAAACGACTTCTCAAGATCTTGTCCCTTTCATCGGTTCCTTCAAACAGAGGGGAATCTCTAAGGTTATCTGTACCGATATCGCCAGGGACGGCATGCTGCAGGGTCCTTCTGTCGACCTCTATAAACAAATTCTTTCCGAATATAACGACCTCTATCTTATTGCCAGCGGTGGGGTTAGCTCTATCGACGATATTCACCGGTTGGACGAGGCTGGTGTCCCTGCTGTTATTACGGGGAAGGCTATTTACGAGGGATATATTAAACTGGCCGATTTGGCCGCTTTTATTGGTTGATTTTTATGAAACCTGATTTCGATAAAATGGGTGGGCTGGTTCCCGCCATTATTCAAGATGCTGATACGCGTAAGGTCCTGATGCTGGGATTTATGAACGAGGAGGCGTTTAATAAAACGGTTGAGACTAAAAAGGTGACTTTCTATAGCCGGACCCGTCAGAAGTTGTGGACGAAGGGTGAAACTAGTGGAAACTTCCTCAATATGGTTTCTATGGCTATCGATTGCGATAACGATACGTTACTGGTCCAAGTGCATCCTGTCGGTCCTGTCTGTCACACTGGTACGGATACCTGCTGGGGTGATACAAACACTGCCGACCTCAATTTCCTTTCTTCCTTGCAAGACCTTATTGAGGCACGTAAGGCTGAGATGCCCGAAGGCTCTTACACAACAAAACTGTTTGCCGATGGGGTTAACCGTATGGCACAGATGGTAGGGGAGGAGGCGCTCTCTACGCTTATTTCCGCTACACACGGCACCGATGAACAGGTGATTAGCGAGTCGGCCGATTTGCTTTACCACCTTATGGTTCTTCTTTCTTCTAAAAATCTGCGTATCGACGACGTGGTCGCTGAATTGCACAAACGACGTCATAACGCTACAAAATAAGTTCTGGAATGCAGATGACCGATTCTAATCTTTTTATCGATTACAAGGGCGTTAATGTCTCTTACAACGATATCGACGTCTTGCGTAATGTCTTCTTTAAACTGGGCAAGGGCGAAATTGTTTATCTGATAGGGCGTGTCGGTTGCGGTAAATCTACTCTCTTGAAGTCTTTTTATGCCGAGGCGAAGATTTCTGGCGGTGAGGCGCGCGTGCTTGATTATGATTTGACCACGATGCCCGGGAAACAGGTCCCTTTCCTCAGACGCAAGCTGGGTATCGTTTTCCAAGATTTCAAACTGCTTACCGACCGCACTGTTAATGCCAATCTTGAGTTCGTTTTACGGGCTACAGATATGAAGGACTCTGCTAGCATTAACCGGCGTATCAAAGAAGTGCTCGATTTTGTGGGTATGACGAATAAGGGTTACAAAATGCCCCATGAACTGTCGGGTGGCGAACAACAGAGGGTGGTCATCGCTAGGGCGCTGTTAAACAACCCGCAGGTTATTCTTGCCGACGAGCCCACTGGTAACCTCGATGCGCACACGGGTAAGGAAATCATGCAGTTGATTTACCAGGTTGTTGAATCGGGTACGTCCGTGGTTATGGCTACACACAACATGCGCTGGGTTTCTATGTTCCCCGGTAGGGTGTTGCATTGTGTGGAGGGCAGGCTCTCCGAAATTCCGGCTTCCCAACTTGAAAACTTTACTTTAGACGATTTTTACAATTTATGATTATCGATAAAATTCTTAATAACAGGTCTACGGCTTTTTCTTTCGAGGTCTCTCCTCCTATTAAGGGAAACAGCCTCGATTCTTTGTTCTCTACTATTGACCGCTTGCGTGAGTTCGATCCGAAATACGTGAATATCACTACTCACCGTAGCGAACTGGTCTATAAGAATACCGATAATGGTTTGTTCCAAGCGGCTACTTTGCGAAGGCGCCCGGGTACTGTTGCCATTGCTGCCGCCATTAAGCACAAATACAACATCGATGTTGTCCCTCATATCTTATGTAGCGGATTCAGCCGTGAAGAGACGGAATATGTGCTCATTGACCTCAATTTCCTCGATATTCACGATTTGCTCGTCTTGCGTGGTGATAAGGCCCCTCAAGACAAACGCTTTACCCCTGTGAAAGACGGGTATTCGCACGCTACTGAATTACAGGAGCAGATCAATAAGTTCAACGAGGGAATCTTTTGCGACGGTTCCTCTATTTCCGACAAGCCGGTTGTCCCTTTCTCTTATGGTGTGGCCGGTTATCCAGAAAAACATGAGGAAGCCCTCAATTTCGACATCGACCTCAAATACTTGAAGCAAAAGGTCGACAATGGGGCTTCGTATGTGGTTACTCAGATGTTTTTCGATAACCGGAAGTATTTCGATTTTGTCGATAAGTGCCGTGCGGTGGGTATTAATGTACCTATCATTCCGGGTATTAAGCCTGTTAAAAGGCTTGCACAGCTCCCGGTTCTTGCTAAAACTTTCAGGGTCGACATACCGTCCGATTTTGTGGTTGAACTGGATAAATGCAAGACGGAAGCTGAACAGGAGCAATGTGGGGTCGAGTGGTGTTCTATGCAGGTGAAAGACCTTATCGCACACAATGTTCCAAGCATTCATTTCTATGCTATCAATGCTTCTAACAGTGTAGCGGCTGTTGCTAAGAATTGTTATTAAAATGGGGATTTTTCTTCTTTTTATACTTTTTTTGCTTGTTATACCCCTGCTGATGGTGGGGTCTGCCTTGCTGAGGCTGGTCTTCGGTGTTAGGACTGCGTTTAAACCAAAGTCTGAACACTATTTCAACAATTCGGCCTCTGGTGCCGGTTCTGACGCAAACTTCAGCTCGAGTGGTGTTGTCGGACACAGCGAACTGGGGCGTAAAAGGCTGGGTATTTTAAAAAACAGGGCTACCGATGTGCATTTTGACATCGTTGAGGAAAACTCCTAAAACAAATCTTTATTAATTTTGCATTTAAATACGATATAAAATAATTTAACTAGTATTATGAGCAAGGCTTTATTAATGATTCTCGATGGTTGGGGAATCGGTAACAAGGGTAAGGGCGATGTGATCTATAACACGCCTACTCCGTTCATGGATTATCTGAACGCCAATTATCCGAATTCAAAGTTGCAGGCTTCTGGCGAAAACGTCGGTCTGCCTGACGGACAGATGGGTAACTCTGAGGTCGGACACTTGAATATTGGTGCCGGACGTATCGTTTATCAAGACCTTGTTAAAATTAACCGCGCTTGTGCCGATGGTAGCATCGCCAAGAACCCTGGTATCGTCTCTGCTTTCACTTATGCTAAACAGAATGGTAAGAATGTGCACCTTATGGGCTTGACCTCTACGGGTGGCGTGCACTCTTCGCTTAACCATGTCTTCACTTTGTGCGATGTGGCTAAACAATATGGCGTCGACAACACTTTCATCCATTGCTTTATGGACGGCCGCGATACCGACCCTAAGAGTGGTAAGGGCTTTGTTCAGCAGTTGATTGACCATACGGCTAAGAGCGCTGGTCATGTGGCTACTGTTATCGGTCGCTATTACGCTATGGACCGTGATAAGAACTGGGACCGTATTAAGAAGGGATACGATTTGTTGGTGAACGGTATCGGTGAAAAGGTCGATAACCTGGCTGACGCTATCCAGGCCAACTACGACAAGTCTAACGACTCTCAAAACCTCACCGACGAGTTTATGCCTGCTCTGCTCGACAAGAATGTTGACGGACGCATTAAGGAGGGTGATGTGGTTATTTTCTTCAACTATCGTAACGACCGTGCTAAGGAAATGACTACTGTCCTCTCTCAGACCGATATGCCTGAGGCTGGAATGTCTACCATTAAGGGCATCAAGTTCTATTGTATGACTCCTTACGATCCTTCTTTCAAGAATGTTGACATCCTCTTCCCTAAGGAAAATGTTTCAAACACACTTGGTGAATATCTTTCTAGCAAGGGCTTGAAGCAGTTACACACTGCCGAAACCGAAAAGTATGCGCACGTTACCTTCTTCTTTAACGGTGGCCGTGAGGCTCCTTACGAGGGTGAAGAGCGTGTTTTGGTTGCTTCTCCTAAGGTCGCTACCTACGACTTGAAGCCTGAAATGAGCGCTTACGAGGTAAAAGATAAGTTGGTTGAATCTATTAAGAGCAACAAGTTCGACTTTATTGTGGTGAACTTCGCTAACGGCGACATGGTGGGTCACACGGGTGTCTACGAGGCTATCGAGAAGGCTGTTGTCGCTATCGATGCTTGTGTTAAAGACGTTATTACTGCTGCTTTGGCGAATGGTTACGAGTCTGTCATCATTGCTGACCACGGTAATGCCGATAACGCAATTAACCCTGATGGCACTCCTAATACTGCCCACTCTTTGAACCCTGTTCCGTTCATCTATGTATGCGACGACAAGAACAAGTCTGCTAAGGTTTCCGATGGTGTCCTTGCCGACGTGGCTCCTTCTATCCTCCACATCATGGGCTTGGAACAGCCTGCCGATATGACTGGTAAGAACCTGATTAAGAACTAATCTCCTTTTTATAGGAAGAAGGGCGGTCTTTTTAGGCCGCCCTTTCCTTTTATTAATTCCAACTGTTAAATGACTATTGAAGAGTGCATTGTTGTCGTCCTTGCACAAGCAAACCGTGGACTGACTACCGAACAAATTGCCGATACCATTAACCGTAAACGCATGCATATTCGCGCAGACGGTAAGCCTGTCTCTGGCCGTCAGGTCTATGCTGTGGTCTGCCGGAACCCCGCTATGTTTATCAAAGAGGGGGGACGCATTATGTTGATGATTTGAATTTCGGTGTCTGATTAAACGTAAAATTCTACGGGTTCCATCTCTAGCATTTCTTCAGAGAACTCAAATTCTCCTTCTTCGTCTTCTAGTTTAATGGCGGTGATAACCACGTTCGTGTCTTCGTCTACAAATCCGCTTAAATTTCGAATTGTCAGATTTTTTTCGTTAATCAAACTAACCAAGTCTGCGGCTGTCCAGTCGTCTGTGTATGTTTCCTCACCGTCTTCGTCGGCTGTGACTAGGAAAACACCCTTCCAACGGCAGTGGAATATGGTTGGGTCATCGTCGTCAAACATGGTCTCAAAATTTTCAGCCTCTATACCGACGCAGTTCTCGCTAGGAATATCGGTATCTTCCGCTTCCTCATTCGCAAACCAGATGTTTTGAAGTACAAAATCTTGCTTTGTTGAAATTTTTCCTGAAATATATGCTCTCATCTTTGATGTTTTTTTAATATGTTTATGCAAAAGTATATCATATTTATCTGCTTGTAAAGAGCAATTCAGCCTTAAAAGTAGGCAATAATGCCTTTTGTGCTCGTTTTTGAACTGGTTGCTGGTGTATCCTCTATTGAGTCACTGCCGCATATGTAGTTGCCGTCTCTGCCTCTGCTGCTATCAACATGGTGAGATGTTTCTACGCTTCTGGAATCAATCAGATCTGAATATGGACTTTTCCCACTTTTTTAATCACTGTTTATAGTTTTATGTAAATATGAATATTTTCCGTTGTGTCTCTGTTATTATATCTGCATTGTTCCTAACTGTTGCCAGTTTAACCGATTTAGGAATAGTTGTAGTATTTGCAGCCTTCTTATGTGGACCATTCTTTCTTACAGCCTTTTTTTCTTTGTTTTGGTCTGCTATATCATGGTTTACAAAAGAAAAAGAACACCAGTGTATAAAGGTCGCCAATCGCATTATGGTTGCTTGTTTGGTGGTTTGTATGGCCTATTCTGTCGGCTGGCAACTCTATAAGAAATGGAATTACCATATTGTAGCTTCTTATTTTGAGAGGGACGGCCCACACAGTGGTTACACATATATTGTTTTTACGAAAGACGGACGTGTCTTGTCGGGTACTACAGTTTCTCCCGATAAAGTTTTTTCTCCGTTGTATAAAGGCACGTACATACAAAAAGGAGATACCATATATCATGATAATAGGAAATTCGTAGTTGACAGTAAGAATGCGACTCTTACTGATATAGAGAAAAGTATGACGTACGTTATTGAATGACTATAATGCTTTGGTGGTGTAAATAGATAACGGCTGGTGTTTATTTACCAGCCGTTTTTTTCTTGTGTACAGGAGAAGAATAGAAGGTTGTGAACTTGCGTTATCCTACATCAAACCACAACGTGAAGCCCATAGGCATTTTAACTTTAAAGTTGTGAACTTGCGTTATCCTACATCAAACCACAACCGGTCATAATGTGTTCTCAAAAATCGGATAGTTGTGAACATGCGTTATCCTACATCAAACCACAACCAGAAGGATTTGTGTAATTGAAGCACCAGTGTTGTGAACATGCGTTATCCTACATCAAACCACAACTTATTCTTTAGCATTAATTCAATCATTTCTGTTGTGAACTTGTGTTATCCTACATCAAACCACAACTTGTATCGCTCGTACAATATCATTGCACGGTTGTGAACTTGCGTTATCCTACATCAAACCACAACCGGTCATAATGTGTTCTCAAAAATCGGATAGTTGTGAACATGCGTTATCCTACATCAAACCACAACTTATTCTTTAGCATTAATTCAATCATTTCTGTTGTGAACTTGTGTTATCCTACATCAAACCACAACTTGTATCGCTCGTACAATATCATTGCACGGTTGTGAACTTGCGTTATCCTACATCAAACCACAACTCTATCTGTCAAATTGGGATTCGAATAGAATGTTGTGAACTTGCGTTATCCTACATCAAACCACAACCCCGGCTTCCACTGTACGTATCAGAACCTCGTTGTGAACTTGCGTTATCCTACATCAAACCACAACCTGTCGGAGTGTAACGCGTTCTTTGCGGGTGTTGTGAACTTGCGTTATCCTACATCAAACCACAACGTATCAGAACGGTCGGCCAATTTCGTTTCGGTTGTGAACTTGCGTTATCCTACATCAAACCACAACCGGTCATAATGTGTTCTCAAAAATCGGATAGTTGTGAACATGCGTTATCCTACATCAAACCACAACCAGAAGGATTTGTGTAATTGAAGCACCAGTGTTGTGAACATGCGTTATCCTACATCAAACCACAACTCTATCTGTCAAATTGGGATTCGAATAGAATGTTGTGAACTTGCGTTATCCTACATCAAACCACAACCCCGGCTTCCACTGTACGTATCAGAACCTCGTTGTGAACTTGCGTTATCCTACATCAAACCACAACAACCAATAGTTCTTATTGTCATACATAAGGTTGTGAACTTGCGTTATCCTACATCAAACCACAACCTATACCACCTATTCTCATCGTAATGAAAAGTTGTGAACTTGCGTTATCCTACATCAAACCACAACTTGTTGTTTTACTTCTTTCTGGAGTAACCGGTTGTGAACTTGCGTTATCCTACATCAAACCACAACCTTAGTTATATAAATTAATGGTATATAATGAAATACCTCTATAATTTGAATGAGAAATCTGAGCTCTTTTAACTAAGGAAGTCTTAAATGATGAGGATTTTTTATTTCTTATACGCAAAAATACTAATAAAATTCAATTAAAGATGGTGTTCGGTCTTCTTTAACAACCTGATGGTTCCAATAATTTCTAATATCCGAGAATTGTTTGTCTGTAATGGAACTCATACAGACGTAGCCTTCTTCGGGTATTAGTGCCTCTACTTTGCGCATATGCATATCGAGGTTTTCCCTTGACACACAATGACGGATATAGACAGAGTACTGCATCATCTGGAATCCGTCCTTTTCGAGCATATTCCTGAATCTTGCGGCGTCGTGTCGTTCTTTCTTTGTATTCGTTGGTAAATCGAAAAATACAAATAACCACATAATCCGGTAAGCGTTAATCCTTTCGAATGGCATTTTACATAAAATATGGTAACACAAGTTTTTTCTGTTCGCCGTAATAACACCTGGTGAGAGATGCTGCTGCGTAGGTCAATGCGAGGCTTAAAGGTCGTGTCATCTTATCGGCCATTGTATCGGCATATAACACTTTTGCAAACTCGGCCTTCACGTCTTTTGTTAGCTCTGTCATGCCATTAGCATAAAGCCGGAATGCAACCTCGTCGACGTAGGGTCTGAATGGTTCCATCAAATCGTCGGCGAGAGGGTAGGAATTGTAGCGGTTATGATGGAACAGCCCAAACACAGGAAGTAGCCCCGACCCGACTATTGCCCTTGCTGTTGCTGAACGTAGTAGGCTGTAGCCGTAATTGAGCAGGTTGTTTGGTGCGATACCGTAACGGTCTCTATAGAACTCGTCGCCAAACAGCATGCTCCAGTATATTTTGGCAGCTACGCCTTCACGGTTATCTGTATCACCACTTTTGACGTCTTTGCTACAATAGAGGACCCGTTGCCCTTCTAATCCTAACTTTTCAAGCAGAAGAGCTTGATTCCTAATCTTTGACTCTATTATCTGTTTCCAAAGATTCTTTTTTAGTGGCTCGCTAACTTGTATCTGTCTCTGGTACGACTCGCCTTGCGTACTGTTGGCGTCCAAGTTTAAAAGCATTGACTTTGGCATACCATGGTTGTTGCAAAACGTGACGGATACATTATACTCTGTGAGGGCATTCAGTAAGGGGATGCTGATATAGGTCTGTGGGTTCTCGATGACAAGAAAACCTACATCTTCGATTGGTACCTTGTTCACTAGTTCGGCATCTTCCTTCGATTGGATAACCATCTGGTTGTCATTTAACCGCAATGAGTTGGGTGAACTTATGAAGATGGTTCTTTTCAGCATCTATACTACTTGAACTTTATTTCGCCTGTAATCGTCAACTCAAAGTCATAGCCTTCTACCAGAACATTAACAGCCGTACTGTACATGTCCATCCTAGGTCTGTAATCGTCATCATTACACCATGCACCATTGAGCTTGAAGTCAATAGTTTTCAATTCTTTGTCGGATCTCGCTTCCATATGATGAAGAAATGAAAGGTAGCCAGAACCAGATTTCGTAGTCATAACAATAACCTTATAGAGACGTTTTGACAATTCTTTCTTAGGTAAATTTTCAAGTTCGTCAGCCGTGCCTTCATAAAAAAGGACCATCGTACCTTGTTTTAGGATATATTTAAGAGGAAGTGTATTTTTTGTGCTAGGAATATCATATCCTTTTGCTGCATCGTAGTTCTTTATTAATTCAAATTCGCGTTTAAGCCTCTTCTTTGCGTTAAGACCTTCGTATAGAGCCATACAATAATTCCGTTCGCTTGCAACGTGATACATCTGTTTGTATTCCTTTGGAGAAGCATCTCGTTGTTCCTTTAAATGAATTGGTTTTGTTATGTTTGTAGCATACAGCCTCACCTTCTTGATAGGAATCTGTTTCGCCTCATTGAACCATATTGTGTTCTCGCCAGAAACTGCGTCCTTAATACCATATTTTTTAACGGCTTCCTCTACCTTCTCCCTAACGGCATCATCGACGATGTTTTTGATGTCTTTTTCGGCAAGGCTGGCAAGGCTTTTACGGATAACGTACTTGATGCCGTCTTCACGCTGTATGGCGCCATAGAAGGACTCAAGATGCAAGGATCTTCTTGCACCAGCTCCTTGCTGGTAGATTGGCTTCCCGTCCTTACCTTTTTGGATAATGCCGTGAACACGGAGCTTCTTCTTGGTGTTCTTCCCCATGTTGTCGGGTTGGTAGTGGTGGACGAGAAGTTCGTTGGTGACGGCTTTGACATCTTCGGTGAAGGTATCCCAAGGCTTTTCGAAAAGTGGTTTTTTGCCCTCTTTACGGAGGTATTTTTCTTGGTCTTCGGTGAACTGTTTCCAACTGTCGTATTCCCTTTTCCCGATACATGCGATGGTAATTGCGTCAATGCAGTGGTGGGCGTGGTTGACACGCTCTTTTTTCTCGTAGTCTTGCTGTAGGCCCCATGCCTTACGGAAGTCAGCTGTTGTGGCTCCCTTTACAACGTGAATCTTGTTGAAAACGGTCTTGAGGTACAGACGGGCATACTTGCCGATGATGCCGATATTGACTCCTTGACGGTTGGTGAAATCCTCGCTTACGCAATCGATAGTGAAGGTCTCCAGCTTACCCTTCCAGTAATCAAGTTTCATCTTGAAGTAGTGCCTTTCACTAATAGCCTTATCCTTCTCCTCTTTGGTCGTAGCCATCTTGGCTTTTTTCTTCCTTATGTTGATGGCTGCCTCCAATCGGTCGATTTCTTCTGCCCATCCCATACTTTCTATTCTAGCCAGTATTTCGGTGTGGTTGCTCAGCTCATAAGGAATCTTGCCGATTTTGACTTCACGGTTAAACTTGCTGTCGCACAGCGTCTTGTTTTTCTGAGAGTCGTCGCCATCAAGTGATCTTGGAATGGTATGCTCAATGTCGAATTTTGGGTTTGGACCCAAAAAATCGGTCACACCGATTTCCTTACCGGTGTAAATACACATATGCTTCTGTTCATCCCATAACTGGTATTTAAGTATATCATTTTCTGTTGGTTCTAAACCAAGTTTTTTGATTTCTTGAACAATGCGGTCGTGTTCCTTCTGTTTTTCATTTTGGAAAGTTTCGATGGCCTTTCGCATATTCGCGTCGTTCAGTTCCCTGGCAAACTCGATGTTGACAACAGTATCTGAGTCTATTTTACCGTCTATAATCAGCTGGTTGATGAGGTGGCGCAAGCGGAACAGGGCTCTCGTGGCCATAGGGTTCTTTAGAGCGGATAATCTAGGAGACCCCAGAGTAACCTGCCCCTGAGAGTTTGGTTTTGCAGCCGGGTATGTTTCTATCATAGAAGGGTGGTAGAGTCGGTCGGCGTGCCGTTCATCTACTCCATATTTACTTTGGAGAAATTCCTTTATGCATTGTTGTTTGCTAATGGTTTTCCCTTCTCTTAGTCTCGAAATAGGGTCGGTGTCGTAGTTACTGATGATGGCATTGATTTTGCCGATAATCTCTGTCCTCATCGAATGGTCTTGCCATACTTCCTTAGGAAGAACATCGCATAGGTTGGCAAGGAATACGGCTTGGTCGTACCTGTAGCCTGCCTCCAGGTATGGGAGCATCTTGTTGATGGCGTTCAAACTCAACGATGCGTAGTCTTGTGGCATACGTATCTTTACAAAAAGCTGTGCCTGCTCATCTGTGAGCTGAAGATTACGTAAGGCCCAATCTTTCAACTTGTCATCGTCATCGAAAGTCTGCAACACGTGCCATACATCGTTGATGATGTCTTGTGGTGTCTTTGTTTCTCCCTTTACGTAAAGGCTGCAGATGCCGTTTTCCCAGTCTTCTCCGAAAATTTCCATAAGCGATGCTGTCACGGGGCATCCGCTCACGTTAGTGTCCATGCGGTAATTGAAAAGAATGTCGGCAGTCTCGGCATTTTTGTCATCCTTATAATAGGCGTATTTCTCTTTCTTAGAGACCAACGCTTTTGCAAGGTCTTCAAAGTCGAAGTTCGGCTTACTCTTGCGGAAGAACTTTGGTGTAATCTTTGCTAACTCGTCGGGCGTTAGAGGACGCATCTTGTCTTCGGCCTTGGTTTTGACCTTTATGTTGTTGAGTAAGCAGAGCATACGGAACTTCTCGAAGTTGGGGTGTGAGGCGGGACATCTTTTTTTGCCCTTCTCGAATGTGCAGTTGCCAACCTGTCCTTTTTGCGATTTGAGCGGTCTTTGGAAGAAAATGGCTCTTTCAAGCGCGTTTCTAAGGTCTTCGGTCAGACCTTGCTTTTTGCAGATGGCGTCAAACTCTGCCCTCACATGCTGGATTCTTGAGGTGTAGGTTGTCCTTATTTTCCCTTTCGTCTTATAGAGTTGGTAGAAGTATTCGCCAATATAGTTGCAGTTGACCGTCTTCATTTTTTCGCTAAGGTCACTAATCTGGGCTTTAACGTTGCCCTCGCTTTCTTTTGTGCCTTCCTTTCTGTTACTGATAAAACCGCGGCGCTGGTTAAGGTGGTAGAGCGCCCTACCGAGGCAGAAACGGTCGCCTTCCTTCTTGAGGTCTAGTTTCTCATTCAGACATCTGTGTCTGTCGTGATACGGGTTTTCGTCCTTCTCGTCATTGGTCCTCTGCCATTCAATGAAGGCTGGCAACATAGGATATTTCTTCTTGCTCTTCCACAAATCTAGGGCCTCTTGCGGTATATTGGGGCAGAGACTGTGGGCAACAAGTACTTCGAGCAACTCGATTTTTCTAAGCCTCCTGCGGAAGTAATGCCTACGCATAGCTCTGGCCTCGGTCCTTTTCTGAACCATCGGCAACTCGCCGTTCTTACCATGTTCAACCCCATCTTTAAATATATTAACCCCTCTGTCTAGAAGGTCATACGTGCCGTTTTTATAGTTTACGATAGCCCAACCGATAGAATTGGTGCCAAGGTCTAATCCAAGTCTTTTCATATATGATTTAAATATTTTTTACGCTAATATACTGATTATTCGAATATATTTTATATTTTTGTGTTAGGTAATTCTACATCTTACCACAATAAGGCTATATGCCGAAGGTTTTAAACCTATATCTCTGCGTACTCCGTGGAGATTTTTTTTTGCATGTTGCGACTTTAATAACGGAAGTTTGCTCAATACAACTATTTGATGAGCCAAGTTTTGCATGTTGAAACGCTTATGATTATTTCCACTTTGGTAGGGTCAGACAAAATGGCGCAAAACACCTTAACCTCGAATTTAGTCGGTGGTTACGTTCGTTCTCGCCACTTTCTTTTTATAGACAGGGAAACCGAAAAATCCTTGGTGAAGGTAGAGGTCGACTTCGGTGGCTTTAAGCAGATCGAAATCTTGCTCTAGTTCGAAATGCAAATTCTTTGTACCGTTTTGCGTCTTAATTCTGACGGTGTAGCCGGTTTTTTCGTGGTCGTCATTCTCTTCGTAGCAAACCCTTTCAACTTTAAAGGTTTTCACTTTATCGGGCACATTCCATTTGGCAAAACGATGGTTTATAAACAGGAAGCCCATGGTGGAGAGAGTAGCAAGAGAAAACGCACCCAGAAACAAACGTATCATTTTTTTCTTAAGCGTTATATAGGTAAGAATCGCACCAAAGGCGCTTATACCAACGAAAGGCAGGTAGAACCAGTATGGTATCAGCGTTTGTTCGTATACGATGGGAAAGAGAATCCATAATAACAACAGACTTAAAAAGAATGTACCTGACAAAATATAGTCTGTAGCACCCTCTTTTGCGTCCTCTTCCAACTCTTTACTTTCAGCCTGTTGTTTGTATCCGGAGATGGCAGGTAGCAGCGGCCGCCCATGCCCCTGTAAATGGTCTATATGGTACTGTAAGATGCTGTCGTTTCCTTCTAGTTTGAGAAGGAGGAGGCTTACGATGCCATTTTGGGTAGAATCTACGTGAGAGGCGAATTGCGAAATACGTTGCCAGGGTATAATGGTATCGGTCTTTATAAAGAAAAATACAGTGTCGTGTATGTGCAATTCAAGTCCATCCGATGAGGCTTTTGCCCAATCTCGTTTGCGGAGGCAGAGTACAATTATCTGGTTTAAATAAAACAAGTCAAAACCACCTAAAAAAAGGAATAAGAAAAGCGAGTCTTCGGCTTCTGTTTTGCCTATTGTTGCTAAAAACGGGATGGATGTCGTTAGTATAAAAATGGAAAATAGGACAAAAAGACCCCTGAAACTCTGTGCACATTTTAATGTAACTTCGTTGGGGATTCCGAAATCCGGATGCTTTGGAACCGTTTGTCTATGTTTCTTCTTCTGCTGGTATAATTGTTTTCTGCCCATTTGCCTCTAATTTAGGTGAAAGTTTTCATAAGTCTGTTTTTTGTGTCATGCGGTGATACTTGCTCTACTTGTCAGAATTTCCGCGTTCGTTTTTGTCTTTGTAGCCAATGCCCCACGAGTTGATGGACACCAGACTTTTGTCGTGGTATTGTTTAGAGATTGTTTAACTTCAATTCAAAACTTATTTAAGACAATAGAAAAGTCTCATTATATTTAATTATTGGTGTCCGCTAAACATAA
>DGTD01000082.1 GCA_002396385.1 Bacteroidales bacterium UBA4345 | reverse complement strand
TAGCAGGGAAGATCATCATTGGATTGTAATACTTAACACCATTGATTTCGTTAGCCAATTTACCAGGGTTAACGTCAGTAATTTCCTCGTACATGTCGAACAAGTTACCATAACGCTGGCGGACAACATCGATACCAAGGCGGTTGATAGACTCAGAGAAGTCGAGGAACACAGCCAAACCAGTGTTGTTTACACCAAAGCCGTGGTCGCAACGCTCTTTAGCGGCACGAGAAGCCACGTCGCGTGGAACCAGGTTACCAAATGCAGGATAACGGCGTTCCAAGTAATAGTCGCGATCTTCTTCAGGGATATCAGAACCCTTCAGAGTACCAGCCTGCAAAGCCTTTGCGTCTTCCAGTTTCTTAGGCACCCAGATACGTCCATCGTTACGGAGCGACTCAGACATCAAAGTTAACTTAGACTGTTTGTCGCCGTGGACAGGAATACAGGTAGGGTGAATCTGCACATAGGCCGGGTTCGCCATATAGGCACCCTTATGGTAAGCGGCAATAGCAGCCGAGCAGTTACAGCCCATAGCGTTGGTTGACAAGAAATAGGTGTTACCATAACCGCCAGTCGCCAAAACCACAGCGTTTGCAGAGAAGCGTTCCAACTTACCGGTAACCAAGTTCTTTGCTATGATACCACGCGCACGGCCGTTAATCATAACCACATCCTGCATCTCGTAACGGGTGAAAAGTTCAACCCTTTTCTCGTGAACCTGACGGCTCAATGCAGAATAAGCGCCGAGCAACAACTGCTGGCCAGTCTGGCCTTTGGCATAGAAAGTACGTGAAACCTGCGCGCCACCGAACGAACGGTTAGCCAGAAGGCCTCCGTATTCACGGGCGAAAGGAACACCCTGAGCTACACACTGGTCGATGATGCTGTTCGACACCTCGGCCAGACGGTAAACGTTAGCCTCACGTGCACGATAGTCACCACCCTTTACAGTATCGTAGAACAAACGGTAAACAGAGTCACCGTCGTTTTGATAGTTCTTTGCAGCATTAATACCGCCCTGAGCGGCAATAGAGTGCGCACGACGTGGAGAGTCTTGAATACAGAAGTTGAGGACGTGGAAACCCATTTCGCCCAATGAAGCTGCAGCAGAAGCGCCAGCCAAACCTGTACCAACCACAATAACGTCGAGTTTAAGCTTATTTTTAGGGTTTACTAATTTCTGATGAGCCTTATAATTGGTCCACTTTTCAGCAACTGGACCTTCTGGTATTTTAGAATCTATAGTAGCCATAATATATATTTCAGATTAATTAACGGTCTTTAGAATAGAATTGAAGATCACATTTACTTTGCTTGTAAATAATCAGTAACGAAATCAAAGCCCATATTAGCAATGAAGCACATATAAAGAACAACAAAGGCGAAAGCGCCGACCACTACAGAAGTGAAAATAGTAGCGATAAGCTTCAAGCGTTTCATCCAAATATCGTTATTAAGGCCCATAGTCTGAAGAGCAGACCAGAAGCCATGGTTAAGGTGGCACCAGATAGCGCCCAACCAAATGATATAACCAACAACTACAACAGGCTGAGAGAAGTAGTACAAAAGGAACTTACCACCCTCGGCAGCACCAGCATTAACAGCAATACCTGCGATAGTGAATGCCTGTTTATCGGCCTCGATAAGTTCAGCCAACATCATCTTTGACCAGAACATGTAGAAGTGCAAAAAGAGACCTACTAAAACAATTATGCCCAAAGGGAGCATGTTTTTTGAAGCAAAGCTCACACCTGGAGCATGATTGGCAATAGCATATTCGTCACCACGTGCCTTTTGGTTGGTAAGCGTCAACCAGAAAGCCACACAGATGTGAAGCAAGAAGCCACCAGCCAACACCATAGTACCCACTACAGCGTACCAGTTGGCACCCAAGAAGCCACACACAACATCGTAAGCCTTGAGACTGAACACAGCCACAAAGTTCATGCAGGCATGGAAAATCAAGAAAAGGACAAGGAAGATGCCCGAAACACTCATAAGCACCTTCTTTCCAATCGAAGAATTAAATAACCACATAAGAAATGCAATTTGTTTTAGTAATTTATTGTTTATTAATATTTTTTCGATGTTTTGCCGATTAAAGGACAATACAATTTAATGTAGAGCCAAACCCCACAAACGGACACAAAAAGGCACAAAAATGCCTTTTACCCACAATGAGCAGAAACAAAAATAGGAGAAAAATGCCAATTGTTCAAAAATATTTCACAAATCTTTAAAGAATATTGAAACAAGTTGCAAAATGAGTCTATTAAAGACTTCCGTTTAAACCAATTTCACTTTGTTGTCGGCCACCTCCACCAGGTTGGTGTTTTGAAGCTGGACGAGTGCCAGAGACAGCATTTCGTCGAGGTTGCCGCCCATTCTAGCGAAGCCCATCTGCAAAGAAGTCTGCCGTTTCAGGTCGTCTGTACCCAACGACAACTGTTGTGCCAGCACAAAACGCATAGCGCATGCGTATTCCTCTACGGGGATATCGGAGCTGTCTCGTTCAGACGGCGACCGGAAGCAGTTGAGCGATTGGGCAGCATCGGCATCAGCCCAAACAACCGCCTGCCGTCCGTTATCTGTCACTATAAACGAGCACCGGTCAAGCACTTCCTTGAGACGCGTTTCCACACGCTGAGTCATCCGCGAGACCTCGCAGGCCTCCATCACTTTATGGAAAAGATAGTTGACCGTCACAGGAGATTCAACAGACACAATAGTCTTCATCTGCCGTTCGAGAACGGGAACAGCGTCAGGCGAGACCATAGCATCGGTTCCAAGAGGCACTTTCTCCGTTTCCGCCAGCTTATAGGCCACCTTTTCGACGCCTCCCGCCCGATTGGAACATCCATCCACAGGAACGGCTTCCAATTTCACCGCGGCAGGTTTAGCAGGATCGGAATAGGAACTTCCATTTTTTCCCATCTTAGCGTTCTCCAGAGCTCCAACAATCTTCTTCAGCACGATTTCCTTATCTTCCCACCAGTCGACCGTCCAAACCTTCACGATATTCCACCCCAGTCCGCGTAAGATGTCAGGCTGGCAGACCTCGCGGTCGCGTGCAGTTTCAGCGCCATAATAAGAGTCGCCATCGCAAACAATGCCCAGCAGATAGCGTCCCTTATCGGAAGGGTCGACCACCGCCACATCTATTCTGAAGCTCGAGCTACCCACCTCAGTATCGGTCTCATAGCCTAATTTTCCTAATTCAGAAGCAATAACAGCATCAATACTTTCGCGTCCCTTTATAGTTTCGATATCTCCTTCGGTCAGCGCGCGCGTTCCGTGTTGGGCGAACGCCAGGAATTCCTTCAAGCCGCGCACACCTTCGGCATCGGTCCGGTTCAAATCAATCATATCGGCGGTCAGTGTCGAGAACACCTTCATTTCGTAACGAGCACGCGATACGGCCACATTCAGCCTCCGTTCACCCCCGACCTGGTTCAATGGGCCGAAATTCATACTTACATTTCCTTTTTCATCGGGACCGTAACCAACCGAGAAAAGAATGACATCGCGTTCGTCGCCCTGCACGTTTTCCAGATTCTTCACAAAAATAGGCTCTGCACACTGGTTGGCATAGGCATCAAGATCGGGTTGTTTCGCGAACACCTCAGTAAGGAGGTCATCGATTAAAGACTGCTGCACGACACTGAAAGTAACAATACCAATGCTGCGTTTGCGCAAATTCTCGTCGTTCAACCTGCGCACCACCTCATCGACCACAGCCTGGGCCTCAGCCTTGTTCTGCCGGCTCTTACCCTTATCGTAATGTCCTTCCACCTTATTGAAGGTCACCTTGCTGACCCTGTTGTCGGGAGAAGGGAACGAGCACAGTTTGCTGCCATAGTACTGCGAATTGCTGAAGGCAATGAGGCTTTCATGTTTGCTTCGATAGTGGAAGCGGAGGTATTTAGAAGGGATACTCAACGCCAGACAGTCGTCGAGGATGCTTTCCAAGTCGTCAATTCCAGGTTCTTCCTCCTCGACCGTATTGGTTGTAAAGAAAGCAGTAGGCGGCATTTGTTTAGGGTCGCCCACCACCACCACATTCACACCTCTGGCGATAGCGCCAACCGCCTCGCTGGTAGGCATTTGCGAAGCCTCGTCAAAAATCACCAAGTCGAATTTAGGGTGCTTGTTCACATCGAGGTATTGGGCGATGCTCATCGGGCTCATCAACAAGCAAGGGGTCAGTCGGCTCAACATATTCGGAATGGCGTCGAACAACGACCTCAAAGCCATTCCCCGGCCCTTGTTGTGGATGTTTTTCTGCAGTATACCCACCTCGGAACTGTTAGCGGCCTCAATGGTAAAGTCGGGATGTCTGGAAGCCAAACGGGCAAAAAGTTCGGCCTTAACGAGTTCTTGATACTGGGCGTTCAAATCACGGAACCGCTTGATATTCGACTCGAAGATGTCACCTTTGAACAAAGCCATTTCCGGGTCTTGAGCGAACAGGAACAGCGCAAGCGATTTATAGAATCCGCATTCGAAGGTTTTGCGCCAGTCTGTGGCCTGAACACCACTGTCTTTCTCTACAAAAGAGACAAAGCATTCGAGCTGCGCCCCAGTCATTTTTTTCCGTTCCAGCAAATAATTGAAACGGTCTTTCAGTTTTGACAAGTTGTTCCTTACCGTTGAAAGTGCGTCAATGCGGGCATCGACGAAAGGAAGCGAGGAGTCTAGCACCGCATCGCTGTCCAAGTTACCCAAAGCGAAGAGTTCGGCATCGGCCACCTTTAATTTGGAAAAGATATCGGCCAGTTGCAGATAGAGCGCACCACCATAATTCTTAAACGACGCGAACCCGTCAGCCAACTGTCGTGCAAGCGAGTTCTTGAAGTCCAGCATCTGATCAAGATCGTTGGCGACAACATTCAACGCTTTCTGCACACCCACCATACCACGCTCCATAGCAATCAAGTCATCCCAATCGGCAACCGTAGTGCGAGGATGAGAGCCAAAAAGGGAGAGCACGTGCTGCTGGCTTTCGAAAGCCGCCTTTTCGTGTTGGTATGCAACAACAGCATCGAGGTCGGCAGGTAACGAGACGGTCCCTTTGGCAAAAGTTTCCAGTTTTTTCCGGATGCCGCGCCGGCTAATCCATTTAGGCAACGCCCACTTTTGTCCGGCCTTATCCCATTCCGCCTTCAAGACCTCGGCAGGCAGTGCGAAGACGCCATCGGTATATCTAACACACAGCTCATCGCAAATCTGCCGCATGTGTTTTCCATGTTCCAACAAATTGATAATGTGTTCACTATTAGCCAGTACATCGGGTTGCCGCACCAATTCGGGCGTAAGGTCCGGCAATTCAGCAATTGCAGAAGAAAGCAAGAGCACATGGTGAAATTTCTCGTGCGTTTCAGCGTTCAAACGAAGTTCACCAATAAGGTTCCGCGCCAACTTCAGCAAATCGATGTTTTTTTCACACGCATCCGTTAACTTTTGCTGAAGGTCGGGGCTATAACTATCGAACGAAAGCAAGCGCAAAGGATGTGTAGCCGGATGCCCGCAACTTTCGGCCACAATAGCCAATTGTTCGACAGCATCGGACCACAGTGCGAGTTTATCGGCCGACAAAGAAGCCAGCAAATCGGCAGGAACAGAAAAATCGGAGCCTATCCCCTGATTCTCCAACAAACAGAAGCGAGTAACCGCTTCGTAAAGCGACACCCCGCACGAGGAAGGTTGGTGCAGTTTCTCTACATAAGAGTTAAGTTGCATTCTAAGCTCCATCAGTTTGGCGGCCTCAGTCTCAAACTCGGCAGGCGACTTCACCTTCGTCACTTCGGAAGATGCTTGCAACTGTGCCAACACATCGCTCTTTTTTGCCTTATTGGAATGAACCTCAAGACAGAACGGAGCCAAGCCTATTTTTGCCAGACGTTTTTGAACCACAGAAAGCGCCGCCATCTTTTCGGCAGCAAAAAGCACACGTTTGCCCTGGAAAAGGGCATTGGCGATAATATTCGTAATAGTTTGGCTTTTACCAGTACCCGGAGGACCGTGCAATATAAAGCTCCGGCCTTCAGAAGCCGCATATACAGCCTCTAGTTGCGAAGAGTCGGCACCAACAGGCAAAGCCAGTTCAACAGGCGAGAGCAGGTGGTCGAGTTGTCGGGCTCCAGCCTCGTCAGAATCGACATTCAGCATAAGTTTTCCTTGGATAAGGCTGTCGACGATCTTGTTCTTCCGGAGTTCCTCCATATTCGCATGGATATCGTTCCACATAATGAACTTGTTGAACGAGAAATTCCCCAAAACGGCCATTTCCAGTACGTCCCACCCTTTTTGCTCCATAACAGCGTTCCGGAATATATCGAGCACCTTCTTCACATCAATTCCATGTTCATCTTCAGGCAAAGAGTCAAGACCAGGGACCTGTATATGGAAGTTCTGTCTCAGCATTTCCAGCAAAGTCACATTCAAGAGCGTTTCCTCGTCACGGGTTCTTACCACGTAACCGGCACCGCGTCGGACCATCTCCATCGGGATAAGTAAAATAGGGGCAAGCAGTTTCTTTGGTACCTTGGGTTCCTGCCAACAAAGCATACCCAAAGCCAGATAAAGCGAATTGGCACCACTTTCCTCAACACTCAGTTTGGCAGCGCGGTAAAGCGCCTTTAAAGCATTGGCATTCTCGGATTCCGACAAGACCGAATAGAGGCGTTTATTCGCCAATTGCTGTTCCACAAACTGCCCTGTTTTCCAAAGGCCGGAAACCGCATAGGTAAGTAGATCGTCCTTTTCATCATTCGGTGCCATCTCCGGCAGACGGGGAAAGATTTGGAAATCGTCTCCAGCAAACAGAGCGTCTTCCAGTCTTCCCACATCAGAAACCAGCAAACAGAGCGTCCTTTTCGTAATACGGCAGTTCAGTAGAGAATTGCGTAGACTGAGATCCAGCAATTTGCGTTCCCAAACAGTTTGTTTGGTAACAGCGGCAGTCGATTGAGACTGAATTTCGTAACGGTCAATTTTCACAGGTTCGACGTGTTTCACCTCTTCAAGGCTCTTTTCGTCAATTGTCCAATGGCCATCATTGCCAACAACACGGGTTGGTAAAGGGTGCACACCCATAAAGCGGCAACGGGCCACATCGGCCACGAACAAGAAATCGCTTTGCTTGTCCAAATGCCTTACGCCCAGTTCAGCAATTTCGTCGAAAGTGAAGCTGCATCCCTCCGCCAGTTTGGTAGTTTCCACTAAAACGATATCATTCAAAGCGACATGTTTGGAAAGTAACGCCGGGTCATCGTAAACCGATTCAGGCAGCGTATCGCTGACCAACCACACGCCAGCAAAAGCGTGGCCTTTAACTAGAACCAGCAAAGGATAGAGTCCGGCTGCCTCCAGGCACGACGCATACAAAACAGAAGTATCGATACAAGTAGCAAGCCTGTCCTTAACAACTTCGTCGGCAAGACGTATTCTCTGCCCATCTTTTTCGAAGCTGGCAGGCGGTTCGCAATAAACCAGACGGAGTTCCTTTAACGCCTCGAAGATAGCAGCCGCCGTCTTCTTCACACGGTCGGCATCCTTCAGTTGGTAGCCAGAGAGCGAACTGTCGCCGGTCCATTCCTTCAAGATACCAGCCGCACGCTTTAAAACAGGGGCAACCGATGGCGCGTTAGGAGTGACAAAAGACGCCAACAAAAAAGGAAATACAGAATAACCAGACCACTCGTTAAAGGTTAGGATAGAGATCGGATAGTCTTGTGAATAAACCACCTCACCCGCAACAGACACCTCAACGGTAAAAGAGGATTCCATCCTCTCCGTCAACTGGACAATAAAGGAAGGATTCAACTCCAACTTGGTAGAAGAGAGGTCGATTACCTGCTCTCTCTTCAATTCAGAAACCTGAAAGCAGTTTTTCTTGAAAAAAGGGTCAGCAGGAATTATGCTCACGCTTAGATTATTCAAATCGCCAGCAGAGGTATTTGACAGCACGAAAGAGCGGATAAGGCTGACACCATTGTGGTGCATCGCATAATTCAGTTTAGGCAGATATTGGAAATCTACCCCAACTGGAGACGGTTTTATAGACGCAACTTCTGTATTATCCATTATTAAATATCTTCGTTAACATCGCCAAACAGGAACGAGCGAGTCGGGCTTGCAAAAATAGTAGAAAGAAGGTTCCGGGTTTCGGCAACAGGGTCACCGGCATTAAGAATGGTACCCGACAAGGCGATACCATTCACTCCCGTTTCGAGAATTTTCGGAATGTCGGCACAAGTAATGCCACCAATCGCCACAATAGGGGAATTAATCCCCTGCGAACGCATATTCCAAACAATATCTTTATAGCCGTCCAGCCCGAGAACAGGAGCCAGATTCTTTTTAGTAGTCGTATAGCGGAAAGGTCCACAGCCAATATAGTCGACATCGTCCTTCACCCTCAGCACATCGTCGAAGGTGTTGCAAGTACCACCAATAATGAAGCCATCGCCCAGTATTTTCCGAGCATCGGCGGGATGCATATCGTTTTTTCCCAGATGAACGCCGTCGGCACCTATTTTTTTGCAGAGTTCGACCCTGTCGTCAAGCAGGAAGACTGCATCGTTTTTTTTGCAGAGAGGCATAAGTTCACGGGCCACCGCCTCGACATCGCCGTCAGAAGCCTCCTTCATACGCAACTGAATCCATTTACAACCGCCCTCAAGCGCCAGTTTAGCGCTGTCGGAGTAAGAAAAAAGGTCATTGAAATGGGTAATAAACTGCAAGTTGAATTTATAAAGCTGGTCAGCGTTCATAAGAAATAGTTACAAATTATAGACAAATATACAAAAGAGACGAAATATAAAAAAGAAAAGTCCCCCGTTCCACATCAGTGAAACA
>DGTD01000122.1 GCA_002396385.1 Bacteroidales bacterium UBA4345 | reverse complement strand
CGACTTTTAAACAAATTGAAAATGTTAATCCACAAATAATTATCAACCAGCCTCTCCTTACCTGCGGTGACGTTGCTTCTGTTCGGCATTGTGAGCAAGCTCCCACTGCACTCACTTTGCGCAACGTTCCCTCTTTACCATACAGTTTGCAGGGGTAGTTGGTAAAATACTGATTATCAATGAAGAAAGAAAAAGAATCGCTAGTATTTGTCCAGCAAGAGGAAAGAGGTCACGACCGTCCCATCACGGATGACGATATCCGTCGGTTGCGTTCTGCTCAGAGGCTAATGGATGACGTCGCCTCACGGATACCGCCGTTCTCCCCAAAGCAGATCCGTTCGGTGGTTGAAAGCGACCGTCTTCCGCAGTTTCAGCTCCGCCGTCAGGCCGACCGCCACCTGCTCGTCTTCTGCCTCTTCGTCCTCGCTTTGGCGGCAAGCCTCCTGTGGCACACCGCTCCGGCGGGACTCACGCCCCTCAATGTCGCAGTCCTCATCCTTGCCGTCGCCGATGCTGTGGTAGCCTTGCGTGCCGTCCGTAGCCTTTGGCTTATGCGGCAGACGCTCCGCCTCCGCCACCGACCCTACCGTATGGCCCGCTATGCCGACCGACTGGGCCGCCTCTCCCGCCGCCGTCGCCGCTGGCTGGGGTTTGTGCTTGCTGGCAGCTACAATTCCGTTGCCACGCACGTCGACCCCTCTACGCGCTCCACAGGAGCTTGTACCAGTCGGCAGGAGTTCTTCTCCCTCCGCCTCCCGTCCTATTCCATCGCGGCCTGCCTCTTCCTGCTCATCGCCCTTAACGCCGACAAGGCCTTTGCCGCCACGCGCGACTATGTCAAAGTAACCACCACCACCGAGCATACCGCCACCGCGATTTGCGATACCGTGGGCAATATAATCCAGCAGCTATGAAACGTCCGTTGGATTCTTCGAGACCCTCGTTTTCCGCGCCTCGGGATGAAAGCAAGCTTTACTCCACTCGGCTCAGCAAGAAAACGTTCAACAAAAAACGCTTCTGGCTGATCGTAGCCATCCTGGCCCTCGTCGAGGCCGTCATCCTCTGCCTCGCCCTGCAATGGAAATACATCTTCCCCTCCCGTGAGGTCAGCGACCTTTACACCCGCTATGAAAACGTGGCCGGCATCGGTGTATCCTATATTAAGGACTACAAAGTCAACGACACCGTTTTTGTCGATGTGACGTTTATAGAAGCAACGACGGATTCCGCATGGAATGTGATTCTAAACGATTTCAACATGCCTGTTATCCCCGAAGAATATAGGGAACTAGTCGAAAAAAACAGTTCAATAGAATTTAATCTAATATCAAAAGAAGACCCCCAGAAAATTGATGAAGACATCGACAATAACGATGTTCTGGTCTTGTCTCAGCAAAAACATTCAGTTTGCATTTTCCACATCAATAACAAGATACAGAGAAACGCTATTATTAGAAACAAATTAGATGAAATATAGTTTATTAACTCTAAAAAAAACAATCAAATGAAAACAAAAATCATCTCAGTTGCGCTTTTGGCAGTGCTTAGTTCAATGGCCGTTGGCTGTCAGAAAGAAACTCTTGTCGAGCCACAAGGCTCTGTTGCAGAAGTCGGTACTGTGCGTACCGTTCTTTACACCATTGACGGCGATGAACACCGCGCCACTTTGTATGGTGATGAGGAATGGAAGACATTTATTGACAATGTAATTGAGCTGTCCGGACAAGGACACGAAATAAACATTGTCGATGAGAATGCGGCAGCAAACGGCATCGCCACAAAAGAAACTCGGACTTATACAACCACCAACAAGGATGCGGCAGCAACATGGACTGCTGAAAAAGTGGACAATGGCTACCATGTGACTGTCGTACACAATACGACAAGTGGAGAATATACCTGCATTGCTACCAAATAAACGCAAACACACAATTATGATGTTTGCACAAAATTTTCAAACAGAATGTACTTCATTTGACGAAGCCCCGCACAAAAGGTGCGCCGTTGTGTCGGGGCAAAAAAGAGAGGGTGCCGAAGCAGGGAGAGCGTGATTGTATTTTGAAACTCGCAACTCACTCTTCCCTGCCGTTCACACCCAAGGCATAGAGCAGTTGCTCTACACGGTTTTAATAACGTGTATCAACTGACTTTGTTGTGTGATAAATTATCAAGTCTGGATTTATTATATGGCATCACATCAGACTATATTCAAGAATTAAAAAGAAAAGAACAATGAATATCAAGAAAACCGCACTTGTGTTAAGAGCAATTGTCGTCTCGTTGTTCGTCATGATGCTTGGATCTTGTCAGAAAGACCCGCCAACAGCACACACTCCAACAGAAGGCGGCAGCTCGGACACGGAAGAAATGTGGCCCGCTAGGAAAATCAGCCGCATCGTCCACAGCGTGGGTACCTTCGACTACCTCACCTACGACTTCTCCTGGGAGGGCGACCTGCTCAAGGAAATCAGTTGCACGATGTACGACGGCTCGTCGCTCGGCCGCACCGTATTTGAATACAGCGACGGTCGGCTGGCGAGGGTCTACCCCTACGACGGCGCAGGCACAGCCTACCCTGGCGGCGCGATGCACTACCACTACAGCGCCGACGGGCGGCTGGAGCGGCAGACCTTCCTGCTGCCGTTGATGTTTACGGACAATCTATGTCAGCAGACCTATGACAGTGTTGTCCCGTGCGAGCTGGCATACTCCTACGCTGACGACGGCCATGTGTCAACTGTGCAAGCCAATAAGACTGCGGACGACGGCAGCGTGGAGACCAGCACCTACCTCTTCGAATGGAACGGTGGCAATGTCATCTCTATCACCTGCGACGGCCAGCCCATCATGAGCAACATGCAGTACGACAGCCACCCCAACCCAATGCGCTTCCCGATGGGGATGGAAACCATGAGCGTGACCAATATGATATTCGAGGGAGTGCTGGGAAATAGCGTTATCTTCCTCGCTTACGCTATGTGCTGGAACGAGAACAACATGACCACTCTGATATCAAGCAATGCACAATGCTCATACGCCTATGATCCAGACGGATACCCGATTTCAAAAACAATCACAATGGGTGGAGAAACCACCATTTACCATTTTACTTACTAATCAAGCCAAATAGAAAACATCACAAGAATTATTAACATATAAATTTTTAACAATGAGGAAAATAACAGTAATAATAATCGCATTACTCTTTGGATTTACATCGTGCAATGCCCAGATACCAACTGATTATTTGGGGAAATACAAAGCGTCGTTAGATAGTAAAAACCTATTGGCAACATTAGCCGACCCAGCATCGGATACGAGCACCGCTTCTTCTGTTACAGTGAAACGTATCAATGGTAGTCCCGATGTGGCTGAATTCCAAAAAGAGGCCCAACGAAAAGCTCAGGAACTCATTGACAGCTATACGTCGAAAGGCTATATCTTGGATTCGTCCAGTATGTCCATGAAGACGAAAGCATACGGAATTATCACGATAAAACGTAATTCTATCGAAAATGAGAATCCAATAACAAAAAAAACAGAGGTTCTTTACAGATGGAAAGACAGCGATGTTTCTTGTCTCGAAAGCGGATACAGCATCAAAACATACGAAGGTACCACTATCACATTAGAACGCATAAATGCGACAGACATTCGCATTCCAGAATTGTATCTCATTTTATCGTCAAAACTAAAGTAATTAAGTATGAGAAAATTCATGATACTGATGGCTGCTATTGTAGTTACAATGATGCCATCTATAGCAAAAGCATCTACTACTGTTGGCGTTACCGTCTCTAACATTACAGACAATTCTGCGACCGTAGTGTTCGACAAATCTGAGTCGGATTATGGCTACTACGCAATGATAGACCGTAATAATGCTGTATCAGAGATGGTGCAGAACTATGCCAACATGGGTATTACGAAAACAGAACAGGAAGTATTTGAGATGTTTGTCAGCCAATACCCCAGTGGATTCTTGTATCTGGCGGACACCACTCTGCACATTACCGGCTTGAATGCCGGGACGGAAATACCCATATACACCATTTCGATTGACAATGCGGGTGAGCTAACCGGGACTTTTGGCAAGACAGTGTTCGAGACCACATTGACAACGGGAGGTACAGGGCTGGCCGAAATCGGCTTGTCGATAACCGACGTCACGTCTTACGGCTGTCACCTTGAGACATCCATGAATGACCAGACGGCTTACTTCTATTTCACGGCTGGCAAAACTGCAACATTTGTCAATCACAACCTCACAGATGCGGAGTCTGTATTAAACTACCTCATGGACAACAACTGGGAGACATGGAACCATGACCTTATAGGCAGTTACGGCACCGCAGACGAACCGTTGTCTGCGAATACCGAGTATCAAGTATGGCTATTCCCCTTTAACCAAAACCGCGAACTGGGTACACCCACCAGCCAGACCTTCACCACCCTCTCCTCGTCAGGTATCGACGATGCCGATGTCATTCAAGTCTCCATTTATCCTAACCCTGTGCGCAATCTCCTCACCATCAAAAATGCCGAAGCCTTCAGTCGGGCTGAACTCTACAATGCCGCTGGCCAACTGATGTTTCAACAATCAGTACAAGGTTCATCCTGCACCCTCGATGTCAGTAATCTCAAACGAGGAGGGTATTACCTCCTTCTAACAGGCGCGAAAGGAACGGTTGCTCGTAAAATCATAGTGGAATGATGGAATATGTTTTTATTTAACTGTAATTATGCTATACTTTACTATAACATAACCAGTTATTCGCCACGGCAGGCACTCATTGCGCCTGCCGTGGTTTATTTTTATTGTCTTGCTGGCGACTCGATGCATAATATGAATTTTAATTCCGGCCCTGACTCACAAGTCGAGCCTATTGTTTCATTAAAATTTCCCGACCCCGCGGATGTTCGT
>DGTD01000052.1 GCA_002396385.1 Bacteroidales bacterium UBA4345 | reverse complement strand
GACGGGAGCGCTGGAGGAAATCTTTTAGTCTAAAGGAAGTTTTATTCAAAGGGAAGTTAAAGGGAAGTTAAAGGGATATTTGCTTTTCTACTTGTGATAGTTGTGTACATATAATTTATGAATGATATGGAAGTTATGGAAAATAAGGAAGAACTGAAATACCACTATAAATATCCGCATCCGAGTGTGACGACCGACTGTGTGATATTCGGTTTTGACGGTACGAAGTTGAACGTGCTGCTCATACAGCGCGGCATAGAGCCGTTTAAGGGTCGCTGGGCCCTGCCGGGCGGTTTTCTAAGGATGGACGAGACCGGTCTGGCAGGAGCGAAGCGCGAATTGATGGAAGAGACTGGTCTAAAAGACGCCTACATCAAGCAGTTTCACACCTACACCGACCCCCTGCGCGACCCCCGCGAGCGTGTGATAACGATAGCCTACTACGCCCTGGTACGTTTGAGCGAGGTGCGTGGCGGTGACGACGCCGCCCGCGCCGAGTGGTTTGCTTTGGACCAGATACCCACTCTGGCCTTCGACCACGACCGCATACTTCGTGATGCCACCGCCGAGCTTCGGAAGCAGATACACTTTGAGCCTATCGGCTTTGAGTTGCTCCCTGAAAAATTCACCATGAGTCAGCTTCAGCATCTTTACGAGGTCATATTGGGTGTGAAGTTCGACCGCCGCAACTTCAGCAGCAAGATGCTGAAATTAGGTTTGCTGACGGAGCTGGAGGAGCGTGTGCCCCTGGTGAACAAGAAAGTAGCTTTTCTGTACCGTTTCAACCCCGAGAGCTATGCCGAGCTGAAAGAAAAGGGATTCCGGTTGGAATTCTGAAAACATTGGAGGAGGTAGTGTAAATTGAACTGTGCCAAGGCACCGTCCTTACCAAACAATGGCTTGCCTGTACGCAACTACTCGGCGGCCAACTTGTAATCAATCTCTTCCTTTGTCATCATAAAATAAACTGTGTTATACTACTTTTTATTGTAGCCTGACACAGTTTACTTTACACTCTCAGAAGAAGTGATTATCAGAGATTCTATATTATTGAGGGTGATTGACAGATAGATTTACCGAATAAACAATTATTAACACTTATAATTTTGATATCTCAAATTTTTTTAATAATTTTGCGCCGCTTTTCGAGAGATTGGCATTAGTTCTTTGAGAATTTGATAGCATCAAGAGACAGCCATGAGCTGCCCCAACCGAGCAACATATTCGCCACGGTGGGAAAATGATGTGGATTAACATAGTTATTTACAGTTAATTAAAAATGAATATGAACATTCAAGATTACATTTCGGTTTTTTGTGACGTAGAGGGTTACCATGCTTCTGCGCAGAACAGCTATGCCTTACTGAACAGTAAGCACATCAACATCTCTGACAAGGAACTTTCTGTTAACCAATACGTTATTGCTGCATGAATAATATTGTTTTAGTGTTGAACCTCCGATAGACTACGACCTGTTGAGGCTGTCAAACATTTACCTTTTCGGTAAGAAACTGAGTTTTGAATAGGATTGAGAGACTAACGTATAAAAAAATCTTTATAAACAGCATGACAAACGAATTTTGGATATTCTTCAAAAGGAAGAATTGCTATGATTTGGTCATTGACATCTATGACAGCAATTACATGGAACGCCCACGCGAGGAGCGGTTCAGCGAGTTGAAGGCCCTCTTAAAAAATGACATTATGAACATCCGGCGAGTTCATATTCAAGGAGACGACAATGAGGCCTATCTTGAGATAGGGAAATCATTACTCGCAATTGAGCGTATTGTGAAAATCCACCATTTGATAGAAAACGTTTATACGTGGCTGACGCCTTGGTTCGACAAGAACCCCGTATTTGATAACGGTATGTTGGCATTGGACGAGACGCTGGACAACAGCCTCATTCCTCACTATAAGGTCTTGAGTCCCAAGCGACGTAACAGGCAACAGGACAAACACGAGGAAGGAGAGCTCTATGTGAAGGCTGACGGTGAGGTGTACACCATTGTCTACAACACCGAGCGTCGAGTATGCGAATTGGTGTGGGAGGCCTTTCAGGGTGAAATCCCTCAGGGCCATCAAGTGTGCCATATCGACGGTGACAAGCAAAACAACAGGTTGGACAATCTGAAATTAGTCGAAGAATAAACCTCCATCAATAAGACCTTAATCAGAAAGAAAATATGAGTATAATAGCAGAACCTTTCAAAGAAGAAAAAGACCTTTTTCCTGAAGGCAAGATCATCCTTACTGACGGTCGCATGCTCGATTGTTATCCATTTATAGAACAGAAACCCGAGAAAATAGAAACAGACCCTCTTCAATTGGACACGACAGGACAGTATCTCATCATTGGCAGGCGGAAGCCCACCCCTGTACCGAAACCGTCGGCGACGGTCGAGGAGCAAAGGCAACTCTTCATCAGCAATGCCTTCTATCTGTTGGCACACAAAGAGCGCATCCTGAGCGACAGCCGCATGTTCCTCTGTCCCGTGGCCATTCAGAACGGCATTGCCTATACGGGCACATCGGGATTCCGCAAACCAACTTTAGGCGTATATCTTGAATGGTGGGGGCTTGTCGAAGAAGCCATGCGCACGGACAAGAAAGGTTGTCGAAGCCTTGTCTATCAATTGGCAGGCAGTCCGCTAAGCGGGCGTAACAGTTGTGCTGCCATTCGTGAGGACGGAAAGATAGAAGCCGTAAGTCTGTCGTCGTTCAGTCGCCATTGGGTCCCGTTTATGCATCTCAACCAACGCTACACCGAGGCCAAACAGCTGTATCATGCCTACAAGCTTCAGGAAGTACTCGACATCTTGCATCAGGAAGACGACAACACCCAGGCTGACTTTTCGGTCATGATTGACGTGCTGTTCATGAAACGCGAGATTGAACGCCTCAACCAACGTATAGAGAAGATAAAGGAAGAGTGCGACAGGTGGAAGGACAAATACGAAGACGCACTGACAAGGTACAACGCGGAGGAAATGCGCCAAGTGTATGCCGACTGCGAGGCCTTCGAGGCCAATGTCACTAAGGAAATTGACGCACTGAAAGCGCAGAAAAAGGACCTGAAGGCAAACTTGAAGCGGGGACGCATAGACAACATCTCATACCAACGCCAACTGACCCCGTTGAAAAAGCGTATCAGCGACTTGTTTTTCCAAATCAGTCGTTACCAATGTGAGAAG
>DGTD01000079.1 GCA_002396385.1 Bacteroidales bacterium UBA4345 | reverse complement strand
TTTTATTTTTTAGCGGACAGCAATAATTCTTAATAAATTTAGCAGGAACCCCACCCACAATAGTTCTCGAATCCACATTGTTCCTTACCACAGCACCAGCAGCAATTATGGCACCATCGTCAATAGTCACTCCAGGCAATATTCTAGCACCACCGCCAATCCAGACATCGTTACCAATAGTAATCGGCTCAGCATAACCCGATAGATAACGACCTTCAGGTTTTTCGTCGTGATAAGTGGTGTAAATGCCAACGTCAGGACCCACCATACAATTATCTCCTATCCGAATTTCAGCATAATCAAGCATTGTACAGTTATAACCAGCATAGAAGTTATTCCCGACATGGATGTTGCATCCGAAATCGCAATGGAAATTTGCAGAGACAGACGGATTGACACCCACAGTTCCGAACAAATCCCTTATAGTAGCATTCATTTCCTCTTGTTGGACAATCGACAACGAGTTCAGTTTTCTAACTAAAGCATCGGCTTTAACCATTGTTTCAAGCAAACCATTATCCATTAAGAAACGAATACTCCTTTCATATCTCATAAAACGATATTTTAGACGTTCATCAAAGACAGTTTAACGTAATACTTCCTATCAATCCCCAAACAGGAGGAGATAAGCATAGTTCAGAGCATCTGGTTACTTCATTTTCAGTGCCTCATCGTAAGTGGGCATCACCATCGAACGCTTGTCTACCGAATAGGCGCTGAAATAGCCGACACAGTTGTTGCCAACCAAGTTAGAAGTCGGATTCACCCCACTGCCATTGAAGTCACCCGACGAGAAAAAGCGGTAGGTGTTCTTGTCGACCGTACGGAGAGAGACATTAAAACTGTTTCCGCCATAAATAACATCGGTCCGCTCCATTCCGTGGAATTCCTTCTTCTCCCTTTCATCTTCCTTCCATTCCAATTTGGTATTCAGGTCAATGTAGCGGTAGTTATACACATCGCTCAACCCTTCGTCTGGCGCACAATAAAACCTGACAGTCTTTCCATTACGTTCCACACTGTAGAGGTGGTAGTCTTCGGTATCGGGGTTATCGTTGAAGTAGATATAGAGCATAAAGATGTCAACATCGCCAAACATTTTCAGCCACTTGTATCTCACAGAATCGATAGGTGTAGGATTCGGCATAGTCGACTTGGCGTAGCATTCGTTAGCCCCCCGCTTCACATGCAGCGTATAGGTCACCCCTGGCACACCCACGGCATTGGTGGGCGAATAGTAGCGTCCGTCGCCATAGACCAGCGTCTCTTCGTAACCGTCGGAACCGGCAACCGACACTTCCGCGCCGGCCAAGCCACAAGTGCTAACAGAGTCAGTCACGTTGCTCAGCGCATTCAAAATTACATAAATGCCTTCGTTACTAACATTTCCCTGAACAACCAGCACCTCTTCACCAGCTTTGTCATAATCTAATTCCAAAGTCTTTTCACACGAGGCGAAAAGCGCACCCGCCATAATGGCCAATATATAGTTTAACTTTTTCATGTCTTTCTCCAATGTTATTTATTTAAATTTGAAACGGTAGGTTACCGACGGCAAGAACGAGTACATTGCGATCAGCGTCGCTTTCGAGCCCGAATTGGTGTACTGGTCTTCGCTCACGGAAATCATGAACGGGTTATAGCGTCCATAGGCGTTATAGAGTCCGAACGCCCATTCACCCTGCCAATGTTTGTGCTGTTTGCCATGGCGGGTAGCACCCAGGTCAAGTCGGTGGTAGCTCGGAGCCCTGTAGTTGTTTCGGTTGTCGTAATAATAGTACGTTTGGTTCTCAATCTGGTACTTGCCCACAGGCAGGCTCATAGCCTGGCCACTGTAGAACTTCCACGAAGCCGAGAAATCCCATTTCTTGTTCGGGCTGTAAATAGCCACAATATTGATGTCGTGCCTTCGGTCGTTGCTAGCGGTGTACCAGCGGTTGCGGTTAATGCCGTCAATCTGGCTTTCGGTAAAGCTGAGGGTGTAGCTGACCCATCCGGTCACCTTTCCGAAGTTCTTTTTCAGTTCTAATTCCAGACCATACGACCTTCCCTGTCCGGCCAGCACAATACGGTCAATTTCAATTTTGTCGAAAGCACCCACACCGTCGCGGTAGTCAATAGTATTGTCGGTGTGTTTGTAGTAAACATCGGCACTAGCCTCGTAAGCGTTGTTATGCGCCTCATTGTCGAACGAGATAGCGTAACCCGCGCTCACCTGGTCAGCGACCTCAGGTTTCAGCAGGTTGGTCGACATGGTAAAACGGTCGGTCGGCATAGATGTGATGCCGCTTTTAAGCGTATGCAGGTTCTGGCAGGTATGGCTGTAGGCCACCTTCACGCTCTGGTTGTTGGTCAGTTTGTAGTTGGCCGAGAAACGGGGTTCGGCGTTCACATAGGTTTTCACAAATTCGCCCTTCCCATAGTTGGTGGTAGAAAGAATGTTACCCTCGTCATCGAGCTGGTAGTAAGGGCCGGAACCCAAAAGGCTGAAAGCCGTTACACGCACACCAGTCAGCACACTCAGGCGCTTGGTCAGCTTCCACTCGTCGTTCACCCAGAAATTATTCTCCCAAGCATAACGTTCCTCGCATTCGTGAATGTCGTTGTAGTACCAGTCGGCAGTAATTACATCGTGGTACGACGACTGGAAACCAAAATCGAACGTATGTTTGTCGCCTGCCTTCCACGTCAGGTTCTCCCTCCACGACGCCTGCGTGTTAATGCCGTCGAAACTGTTCATCGAGCCGTCAATGTCAATCCATTCCCTAATCTTGTAGTGGCTGACAAACACGTCGCTGTTCAAGTTGAGTCCGCTATGGAAAGCATGCCTCCACTTCAACGAGCCGATAGTACTACCCCACTTGATAGCCATCAGGTCGTTGACCGCCATATGGTCTTGCCCGTTAAAGAACGAGACATCTAACTGGTCCTTCTGGCTCAATTTGAAATCGAGTTTGGCATTCAAATCGTAGAAGTTAAGTTTGGTGTCTTTAAAGTCTTCGGTTGCTTTCAGGAAAAGGTCTATGTAGGTACGTCTGCCGGCAACCAGCCACGACGATTTGCCTTTCTGGATAGGGCCCTGCAGCGTCAGCTTGCTGGCAAGCAGGCCGAGGGCGCCATCGGCTTGGAACGACTGGTTATTACCATTAATGGTTGAAACGTCGAGCACACTGGCAATACGTCCGCCATATTGTGCGGGCATCTGTCCCTTATAGAGCGTCACATCGCGCAGTACATCGCTGTTGAAGGTCGAGAACAAGCCCATCAGGTGTCCGGCATTGTTCACCGTAGCCCCATCAAGCAGCACCAGATTTTGGCTGCTCTCGCCGCCACGCACCTGGAATCCACTCGAGCCATCGCTCTCCGCTTTCACGCCCGGCATCAGCTGCAACGACTTAATAATGTCTTGCTCGCCGAACATCGACGGCATTTTTTTCACATCACCCACCTCCAGGTGCGCCACACTCATCTGGGTTTGTTCCACCGCCTTGTGAAGGGAACGGCTGGTCACCTCCACCGCACCTAAATCTTCCACATCAGACTCTAACTTGAAATTGAGTTTTGCCTCTTGTTTCACGTTCACCGATTTAGTCAGAGTCGTGAAACCCACCAATTCACAGACAACAGTATACTTACCAGAAGGGACCTCGATTTTATAGGTACCGTCTTCTTCTACTTCAACCCCCTGGTTGGGAAGTTCCTTGATGGTAATACTGGCCCCGGGCAAGGGGGAGCCGTCTTCGGCCGCAACAACAGTTCCTCTCAACTTGGCAGCATTGGCCAACGCTGTCGAGAACAGAATAGAAACAAAGATTAAAACTTTAAATTTAAACATAACTTTGACAATTAGACAAGACTTTCGTCAAGCATAATAATTTGAATTCTTACTTCATTTTTCGCTTCAAAATTAAAAGGAAAATTGTGCAACTAATTTGCAGAAAGCATATCCAATTCCGAACTACCATTCTTTCACCTTTCAATTTCCACAAATTAACGAACGCAAAAATAAGAAAATTATTACATTTGTAAAAAGAGACAAATCAATGAAAAGAGGACTTGTTTTAGAAGGAGGCGGCTTGCGCGGACTGTTTACAGCCGGCATCATCGACGTTTTGTTGGAAAACAATATTACCGCCGATGGTATGGTCGGCGTTTCGGCAGGAGCGACTTTTGGTTGCAACTACAAATCGAAACAACCCGGCCGCACACTGCGTTACAACATCACCTTCAAAGACGACCCGCGCTACATGGGGCTCCGTTCCTTTTTGAAAACAGGCGACTGGGTCGGCAGCGAATTCTGCTACCACACACTTCCCCGAGAGCTCGACGTGTTCGACAACGAGACCTTCGAACAGAACCCGATGGAGTTCTTCCTCGTGTGTACCAATGTCGACACCGGCGAGGCCGTCTACCGGAAAATAGACAGTTTCGACGACCACAACCTCGAATGGTTGCGCGCCTCGGCATCAATGCCTGTCGTGTCGAAACCGGTGTGCATCGACGGATACCGCCTACTCGACGGCGGAATGGCCGACTCCATTCCCCTGGCCTATCTGCAAAGCCAAGGCTACGACCGCAACATAGTGGTGCTGACCCAGCCCCACGGTTTCCGAAAGAAACGCCCGGCCATCTATCCGCTAATGAAAATCGCTCTGCGCAAAACGCCTAAAATAGCAGAAGCCATGGCCAACCGCCACATCATGTATAACGCCCAGCTCGACTACCTGGCAGAACAGGAGAAAAAAGGAAACACCCTGCTTATATATCCGGAAGACGAACTCCCCATCGGACGTATTGAATTGAACGAAGAGAAAATGAGAAACGTTTACAATATGGGGCGTACAGCCTGCGAGGACCGCCTCGATGAAATAAAAAAGTTCTACGCCCAATAATCATCTACATCCACAAGAAACAAGCCCCGCAACCGGGAGATACCAGTTGCGGGGCTTGTTTTTATTAACGCTCTGTTTCGCTCTATTTCAAAAATCCACTTGGTAGGATTTTGTAAGCAATGGTAAGCGGAGTGATGCCATGCTGCACATAAGAGGCAACCAGCGCATCAACAATGTCACGTTCCTCTGAAACGGCAATTTCGGAAGAAGCCAGATTAGTGAGCTCCTCGCGGAACTGTCTACGCCATGTAGCAATTTGCTCGGCCGAAACCGAAAGATTTCCATTTTCCATATAGTAAATTTATATATTGTAGTAATTTGATTATGCCGCTAAGATAATGCAATAAAAATTAAAAAGCACAATTGGAAATCACATTTTTTGTTTTGAGCAGAAAGGAACTACCATCTGTTTTATCTGTAAATCAGAAGCAAAGAGTTTTTGTCCCTTCTTTTCCCCTAATTCTGTACTACGACTGTTTTTTACAAATTCACCCATTCCATCGGCTTGTTTTTTCACTTTAAAATCCAACCGTTTTAATCAATTCCATTTTCAACGAAACCCTTTGAGCACCTAAAACATGTTGCATAACATACCCCCTTCCAAAACCCTATAATCTGATTTAGCGGAGCGTCAGACCGGCAAGCAGGGAACAACACAACAAGCTTCTTTACTTAACAGAAAACAGAACCGTTTGGGAATTGCCCTTATCATCAACAATGGTTAACCGGTGTTCACCCCTTTCCGCCTTACACGACACACTGTGACCAAGGAAAGTGGTGGAACCAAGGTATTGCTTGTCTAAATGCCAATAAAGCGTAGCCGACTGGTCGGAATGGGTGGCACGGAAGACAAAATTGTTTTCCCTGTTAGCGAAAAGTTTAGGCAGGAACAGAGTGCTGTGAGCAGTGGGATAAAGGATTTCTAAAGGAGACTGATCTGACACACAATCGGGATGCATGCGCGGCAGTTCCTCGTAATCGGCAGAGTGCTGTTTGTAATAGAAGGCCATTGCCGGAGGCAGAACAAACCACGGTTTCGTCACAATCTCACTTGCCGGATAACAAGAGCTGTTGACCTGATAGGTCTCCTCTTTGTTCAAATGCACCAATTTATGGTAATGGCACGGCGTTATATTGACCGCCTGAGCGGGCATCAGCTGGGTGGCGGTATCGTTACATATTTCCGAAGCCGGCAATCCGCTTTTCAGGCACATCTTCATAGGACGCAAGTCGTCGAGCGGTTTGTAGAACCAGTCGTTGCCACGCAATTGAGAGAACACGTGGAAAAGAACCGGGGCCGCATAACCCACACCCGTAATTTCGGGACGCCCTTCTCCGGTTGCGTTACCAACCCAAACTCCAACCACATATTTCGGATTTACCCCTATGGCCCAAGCGTCGCGGCTTCCATAACTGGTGCCCGTCTTCCAAGCGATGCGCTTCATAGACGAGAATTGTTGCCAGTCGCTTTCCTCTTCAGGCCGGTTCACATCGCTCATAGCATCGAATGCGAACCAGATGCCCGATGCCGACAACACACCTTCCTGTTTGAGCCGGTCGTCGGTTATACCCCTTATGCTGTCTTCTTTTTCGGGAATAAACCGCAATTCATGGATGTCAGCCGGATTGTATTGGCTGCCATAAGGCCTGTAATGGTTGAGGGTGCGCGCACACGAGGCATACATTCCGCACATATTGAGCAGCGAACCCTCAGCACCACCTAAAATAATAGTGGCGCCATAGTGGTCTTCGTTAAAGAAGAGCGTATTCATCCCCAACGCCTTCAGTTTCGACATAAAACGACCTATATTGTAATTGGTCAGCATACGCACCAACGGCACATTAAGCGAACGCCTTACGGCCTCGCGCGCCGACACAGCACCATAATTCGTCTTGGAAAAGTTTTTCGGACAGAAGCCCCGCAAATTCATCGGGACATCGGGTTGCAGTTCTTCCGGCATCAAATCGCCATCGCTTATCATAGCCGCATAAAGGAAAGGTTTCAGCACGCTTCCGGTACTGCGCGGAGCGTCGGCAGCATCGACCATATAGCAGCTGGCGCTGTCCTTCTTATCGCCCTTCCCCCGTATTACGTTTCCCACATAGGCCTTCACGTCGCCAGTCTCCACATCGGCGACCACCACGGCCATATTGTTGACCAGGTTGGCCGCATATTGGCGGGAATACATATTGGCAACCCTTTGCACTTCCTCCTGCAACGAATAGTTTATGGTTGTTTTGATGGACTGTCCATCGTACTTCTTTCTCAGTTTTTCCAACAGGTGCGGTGCGCAGTTGGGCAAGGTTACAGGCTTGTCGGGCAAGGGTTCTTCCCGGGCCAATTCCATTTCGTCTCTACCAAGGCAACCTTCCTCACAAAGGACCTCGAGCAACCGGTTCCTCTTTTTGAGCAACAGTTCCCTGTTTCTTCCAGGATGTATCAGGGCCGGAGCGTTCGGCAGAACAGCCAGAGTGGCGCATTCAGCCCAACTGAGGTTTCTGCAGTCGGTGCCGAAATAGCGCCATGAGGCAGCTTCCAAACCGACCACGTTGCCACCGAATGGGGCATGATTGGCGTACAGACTCATTATTCGTTCTTTTGGTTGGGTGAGTTCTATCCATACCGCCCAATTCACCTCTATGAACTTCTGCAGGAAATTACGCTTATTTTCGCCCCTCGACATTCGGGCAATCTGCATCGTCAGCGTACTGGCCCCCTGACGGTTGCTTCCCCGCACATTGTTTATAAGGCTCCGGATAACCGCAACGGGGTCAACACCCAGATGGCGGTAGAAACGTTTATCTTCATAGCAAACTATGCACTTCTTGAATTTTTCGGGAATGCTGTCGTTTTCAGGGAAACGCCACTGTCCGTCGTGTGCGACCCGGGCCCCCATCAAATCGCCCTCACAAGAATAGACTACGGTCGAATAGTCAGACGTGAAAAGCGGCTTCGGGACCCATATACCCATAAAAAAGGCCCACACAAGAAGGCCATACAAAAACGCGTACAAACTATGACGTTTTTTTAGTTGTTTCATTTTTATTCCAATACAGAATTATTGAAAAAAAGTGCAATTGCCATTCGGGCAAAAAAGAGTTTTTATTAACTTTAAGCAAAGATATCTATTTTTTCCATGAATAAATTAAAATTCTTTTTGTTGTCTGTCTTAACGACAATCATGGGTTCGGTGGTGCTGGACTCATGTTCTGGTAACGGAAACGACATGGTGGCCAACAAATACGTGGTTGCCTGCACAGAGGGTCAAATCTCCCGTTTTTCCGAACCTATGTTGATTCTCTCTCAAGAGGTCAACTACAACGGTGATCTGAACGATGTTTGCGAAATTGAGCCGAGTGTGAAAGGCACATTCCGGCTTCAAGACAAGCACACGATTGTGTTCGACCCAGAAACCGAACTTGCCCGTGCTACAGAGTACACGGTGACAACGAATCTGAGGAAGATTTTCGATGACAAAGAAGTGGATAAATTTTCCTATTCGTTCCGCACCATCACTCCCGCCATGCGCGCCAAACTCACCAATTTGGAATGCGATGCCAAAAACGACAACATCTACACCTGCGAGTTCTCGATTCTGACCTCAGAACCGGAAAAAAGCCTTGAGGTGGAAAACGCAGTTTTACTATCAGAAGAAGGTGTTACCACCAAATGGTCGCACACCTCCGACGGCCGTTCCCACAAGTTGACCATCGGCAACGTGCTTTCACGCGACACCGACCACGATTTGGCTTTGGCCATAGGCAACAACCAACTCGGCATTGAGAAAGGCGCTCTCCTCAATGTATCAATCCCATCAAAGACAACTTTCGACGTATATTCAGTCATATACAACCAAGCCCCAGAGAAATATATAGAAGTGACCTTCACGAAAAACCTGGGCAAACAAAATATGATTGGTCTGGCTAAAATTAAAGAGAACGTACAGTCGAAAGCCGTAGATGTTCATGGAAATAAAATGAAACTCTACCCCGACGTATCTGACAACTATACAACCCTCCATGTGGAAATCAGTGCCGACGTAATGAGTGCAAGCGGCATCAGGCTGGGAAAGAACATCAGCAAGGAGGTAGAAATAAAGCAACTGAAACCTGAAGTCAGTTTTGTAGACAACAACGTGGTTGTACCGCTGTCTGACCATGTGATAATTCCGTTTAAAGCCACATATCTGCGGGGTGTTACCGTCAGGGTGCTGAAAGTGTTTGAAAACAATATGGGCATCTTCCTGCAAACCGGCGACCTTAACGAATACAGCAACATGCGTTGTCTGGCCCGTCCGGTTTGCCGCAAGACCATCTTCTTAGACGAAGACCCTTCCAACAACCTTACAGAATGCGGCACCTACGCTCTCGACTTAAAAGAACTGATAGAGATGGAGCCCGGAGCCATCTACCGTGTGGAGTTGTCTTTCGACCAACGGCTTTCAGCCTGGCCGAACCCCGACTATAAAGCACCATCGAAAGCAGAAATCATTGCCGACGACGAACGCGAGTTCCTGAAAGAGTGCAAACGCTTCAACAACTACTCATCGTGGTACAGTACCGGATCGACCATGAGAGACGGCTACAGCAGCTGGTACGACGAATTTGACAGCTGGGACGAGTACAACAAAGCGTCGAAAGACCCGGCAAACGAAGCCTTCTACACAAGAGACAATGTGGTGGGCCGCAATGTGCTGGCAACCAATATCGGACTGGCCGCACTAGGCAATAACGAAGAAGTGACCGTTTTCACCAACAACCTGGTAACGGCTCGTCCGGAAAAGGGTGTTACTGTTAATTTCTACAATTTGCAGAACCAACAGATAGCTTCCATTGAATCGAATTCCGACGGTGTAGCTATCTACAAATCGGAAAACGGACAGGTACCGTTCTACATTGTCGCACAAAAAGGGAAGGAGAAATGCTACTTGAAGTTAGGAGAGAACAATTCTCTTTCTATGAGTGCCTTCGATGTTTCCGGTGCTTCTACACAAGATGGCGTCAACGGTTTCATATACTGCGAACGCGGTGTTCGCCGTCCCGGCGACACTCTCCACCTTGGCTTTATGTTTGTCGACAAGGCAAATCTATTTCCTGAGGGGCACCCCGTTGTGCTGATTTTAAAGAATCCATCCGGAAAGCAGTATGCGCGCCAGGTATCAAACCGCTCTGCCGGCATCAAAGGGCTGTATAAATTCACTTTGCCTATTGCAGAAGATGCCCCTACCGGCATGTGGAATGCTAAAATACAACTGGGCGGAGCCACATTCGAAAAGTCAATTCGCGTGGAAACAATCAAGCCGAACCGTTTGAAGATTGACATGAAGCTGCCAGCCATACTCACAAAGTCGGCCGCATCGGCTATGCTTTCGTCCGAATGGCTGCATGGGGGGAAAGCCGGAAGTCTGAATTATGACGTTACGGCCAACTTCCGCACGACAAGCAACACGTTTAAAGGTTACGAGAAGTATTCATTCAATGCAAATAGCGATTATCTCAACGAACAAGACATTGCCGTAGCCAAAGGCAAACTCAATGCCAACGGCCAGGCTGTGGTTCCAATCAACACTTCGAAGTTGGGCAACGCCACATCTATGATAAAGTGCGAATTTGTGACCAAGGTGTTCGAGCCTTCAGGAGAATTCAGCACCGATGTGGTTACCACTAAATACTCTCCTTACACAAGTTTCGTGGGAGTGGCTGCCCCTGAAACCGAGGCCTACTATCTGCCAACCGGCCACAAGCATAAAATCGGGATTGTGACGGTTACCCCAGAAGGCAAACCTTGCGCCAACCACAGCATAGAATTCTCCATCGTTAAAGTCGACTGGTACTGGTGGTATGAGTCAGACGACAGAAACGTGGCGAACTATATTGCCAACCGGGGTCTGAAACCTATCGTGAAAAAGACGGTTGTTACCGACGCCAGCGGCCAGGCTTCAGTCGATTTCTCTCCGACCGACTCAGAATGGGGCACCTATGCTTTCGTAGCACACGACCGCGAAAGCAACCATGTGGCTCTTACCACCGCCTATTTCGACTACATGGAAGGCCGCAGCACCGAACAGAACGGAAATTCAACGACCTTCAAGTTTGCCGTAGACAAAAGTACTTATAAACCAGGCGACAAGATGAAGGTAGTGGTTCCTTCTTCAAAAGAATGCCGCGCCATCATCTCCGTTTGCAATTCCAGCGGTGTGCTCTTTACCAAAAATTACGAATGTAAGGATGGTGAGACCTCTATCGACATTGAAATCACCCCTGAAATGCAGCCTAATGCATACCTCTGTGCTACAGTACTCCAACCTCACGGGAACACGCTCAACGATGTGCCTATCCGCATCTATGGTGTCCGCAACGTGATGGTCAACGACCCAGAAAGCGTACTGGTCCCTGAGGTAAAAATGGACGACGAGCTCATCCCTGACGGGGATTTCACCGTGAAAGTAACAGAAAAGAACGGGAAGGAAATGGCCTACACGTTGGCTATTGTTGACGAAGGTCTGCTGGATCTGACCCACTTTAAGACACCTGACCCATGGAAGCACTTCAATGCGCGCGAAGCCATGAGCATGAGGATGTGGGATATGTACAGCCACGTGGCGGGAGCCTTTGGCGGACGCTTCGAGCAAGTGTTCAGCATTGGTGGCGACGACGAGAACAGCAATGCGCCAAAATCGATTGTCAACCGTTTCACTCCTGTTGTGAAAATGGAAGGTCCGTTCCTGCTCAAAAAAGGCAAATCGGTCACCCACAACCTGCACATGCCTAACTACAACGGCCGTGTCCGCGTTATGGTAGTGGCGACCGATGGCGAGAAAGCGTTCGGCAGCAGCGAGAAGAGCGTTCTTGTCCGTAAACCGGTTATGCTTCTCGGCACACTTCCACGCACCATTGGCGTGGGCGAAGAGATGGATGTGCCTGTCAGCGTATTCGCTTCTAAAGACGGTATCGGCAACATTGCTGTCTCTCTGAAAACCGACGACAAACTCACCATTGTCGGACCAAACCAAAAAACGGTCAACCTGCCAACCCAGGGCGACAAAACCGTGACTTTCCGCGTTAAAGTTAACGACAAGGCCGGTTTGGGACGGGTTAGTATCGACGCAAAAGCTGGTAGACATACAGCCGACTATACGACAGACATCACCATCCGCTCCATTTCCGAGCCACAAATCAACTTCTATTCTGGAACAATTCCTGCAGGTAAGAGCTGGAGCCAGAACATCAACCTCGTGGGCATAGACGGAACCAATATGCTCGACGTTGACCTCAGTACGGTTAAGCCTATCAATCTGGCCCGCCGCTTGAAAGACTTGGTCGGATATCCGCACGGCTGTGTTGAACAAATCACATCGAAAGCGTTCCCTCAACTTTTCATGGGAGACTATACCCAACTTGACGAGACGCAAAAAGCCGATGCAGCCGACGCTATCAAACAGACCATCGAACGTTTGAAACTCTACCAGGCGGCAGGTGGCGGATTCTCTTACTGGCCAGGCGGGAAGTACGTGACCTCGTACTGGGCCTCGACCTATGCGTCCCACTTCCTGGTTGAAGCCGAAAAGAAGGGCTTTGTGGTTCCAACCAGCCTGCGCAACGACGCCATCAGCTTCCTTAAATCGAAGGCTAAGGGCTGGAAGTCGAACGATGCCAGCTATTCCTACAACAGTGTCGACCAAGCCTACCGCCTGTACGTACTAGCCCTTGCCGGACAAGCCGAATTGGGAGCAATGAACCGCTTGAAGGAGGCAAAATCGGTTCTTAACGAACAGGCTTGCTGGTTGCTGGCTGCCGCTTATGCCCAATCGGGCCATACCGAAGTGGCGAACCAGTTGGTTGCTGCGGCACCTAACGCTGGTAATGACGACTACTACAGCTACTGCTTCTCTAGTCCGTTGCGTACTGCAGCCATCAAGTTGCTCGCTACAGTTCACCAGAATAAACAGAGTCAGGCAACAGAGTTGTACGAGCAAATTGCCGACGAGCTCAATTCCGACAAGTGGCTCTCGACGCAATCGGCCGCTTTTGCCCTCGTTGCCGCCTCGAAGTACAACCAAAAATACCTGGTCGACGGTAAAATCGTTGCCGATGTGAAAGCCGGAACAATGAGCAAACAGGTAAACACCAACAAAGTGATGTGGACCGACAACTTCGTTAAAGACGCAGCAACCGGCAGTAAACAGGTTACGGTCAAGAACAACGGCAGTTCGACTGTCTTTGTGAAGGTTTCGACCGAAGGTGTGGCCAAACCTGGTGAAATAGCGCCTTGCGCCTATGGGCTCGACCTTAAGGTCAACTATGTTGATGAGAACAACTCCCCAATCAACATATCTGCTCTCAACAAGGGAAAGAACTTCAAAGCCGTTGTTGTGGTCCGCAATACCGGATCGAAAAAGGTTCAAAACCTGGCTGTCTCACAAATTTTCCCTTCCGGTTGGGAAATTCTGAACACGCGATACAATGACGAGACGATTACAAACGACCAGAACGACTACCGCGACTTCCGCGACGACCGCGTTTACAGCTACATCGACGACTTAGGCGCTGGTAGCAGTAAAACCTTTGTGGTCAACCTCTGCGCTACTTACAGCGGACACTTCTATCTGCCTGCAGTGAAAGTGGAGGCGATGTACGACAAGTCGATTCGTGCAAACACAGCATCGTCTTACGTTGATGTGAGGTAAGCCCCGGCCTACGTATCACTTTTAACAGACAAAAAACTAACATCAACTTGGCTCTGAGTTTTTCAGGGCCAAGTTTTTTTTACAGCCCTTCCCCTATTCAGAAGCTGTTTAAATTTCACTGAAATATTTTGTTAAGCATCAGAAAACAGAAGGCTAATTGAATCATAGCCACTGCGGTTTCCGCATGAAACTCGTAGTCGATAACCAGCCTTCTGAAGTTTTCCAGCCAGGCGAAAGTTCTTTCAACAATCCATCGTTTTGGTACCACTTGGAATTTCGGAGGACACTCATCGGGACGAAGGACAATCTCCAAATCACAACCCAAAGTGGCTTTTAGCGTGTTGGACAGATGCTCTCCTCTGTAACCTCCGTCAGCGATGATTTTTGCAAGGCGATGAAAATTAAACATCATATCCTCAAATACTTGCAGTAGAACCACACTGTCGTGGATATTGGCCTTATGGACTACAACGGCAAGAGGGATGCCCAACGTGTCTACCACCAAGTGTTGTTTTCTGCCTTTGATTTTCTTGTTGCCGTCGATGCCTCTGCATCTATCAACGTGGTGAGATGTTTTAACACTTCTGGAATCAATCAGACCTAAGCTTGGGCATACTGCACGCCCCAATATGATGCGTAACCAGATGTGTAGTTTGATGAACAAATCCTCAAAAACACCTTCGTTCTTCCATTTGGAGAAATTTTTCAATTTAGACACGTTCATTTATAACTCTATACATTAGGGACGAATAATCAGATTTTAGGGACGAATTGTTTTTGATTAGGGATTAGTTTTATTATTCTTTACGTATCTTTGGATGTGATTTTTTTAATTATAACATTATGAACAAAGTAAAACTATTTTTAACCCTTCCTTTTTTACTTTTCGTGTCATGTAACGATGACAGAGAGGAATCTCTATTTGTGGCGGATATTTCTAAACAAGATGTTCCAAAACAAGAGCAGACTGTTATCAATTTTAAAGCCCTTTATTCTAAACACCACACCATTTCCCCTAGCGAAGCCAGGCAGATAGCAACTGTCTTTGCCAATAAAAGTAGCAAAAATGTAAGCAATCTGAAGTCAAAAAAATCTTCCAACGAAGACGTTAAAGTAATTAAACGGCAGCTTGGTTTGAAAAGTTCCAACTCCCGACCCGACACATTAGCGTACATCATCAATTTCGACAATGACAACGGATTCATAATCGTTGCCGCCGACGACAGGATTTACAATCCTGTTTTAGCTATTACAGAAAAAGGTCATTATGATGAGGACTATATAAACGAGAACATCCCCGCCCTTTCAGGAGCAATAAATGACGCATTTAACTACGTGGCTTACGAAATAGACAATTTCGAAGTCCAGAAAGACTCTCTTCGTTCCATTGCCGATTCCATCCTAAAAAGTGGGAAATATCAAAAAATAGACAAATCGCTTAAATCATATGTTACAGGAACAAGATTTGTTTACATCGGCGAGTACGAAAGTCCAAACTGGCTACAAACCACATGGGGGCAAGATGGGCCTTATAACGACAGCGTTCCTTTCTGCCCTGGTAGCACAACATACAGATGTGTTGCCGGCTGTATGGCCACGGCTGTAGCACAGGTAATGGCTTATTGGAAATATCCTTCCAGCATTTACGGACACACATTCAACTGGACGGGTATGACATCCAATCCTAACGCCAACATTATTTCCACCAACGACAAAAAAGACGTAGCTTATCTATTTAAACTGATAGGCTTAAACACCCAAATGAACTATGGATGTTCTGAGAGCGGAACAACGTGGCCAAATACAAAACCATGGTTACAGTATGTGTTGGGGTACAATATTGTAGATTGGGATTATAGCTGGACAGATGTATATAATTTTTTAGTTCTACACGCACCAGTCATCATGATTGCCACAGATCCGGTCGAAGATGCAGCCCATGCGTGGGTTTTAGATGGCTATCAGTCTGTTTTTTACAATTTCGAGAGTTATATTTTAGACACTGACAACGGCACCTACTACATAACATCATCTACACCAGTTATGTTTAACTACATACACAACAATTGGGGTTGGGATGGAGTTTGCAACGGTTATTTTTTAGCTGACACATTCAATCCAATGACACCAAGAGATGGTGTATATGACACACAAGGAACAAGCATGTATTATAATTTTACAACAACAAAGAAAATCCATATAATTAGTCCTAATAATTTATAAAACTTAGCATCATGAAATTACTTAAATTTTATTTTTCACTATTGTTTATAGCGACAATTGCCGCATGTAGCAGCGATGATGACGACTCCGACGATGTTCCATTCCCATCTGCAAGCCCCATAGAGTGGGAATGTTCAGAAGCCTATTCATACAACGAGGCTTCAAGCATCTACAAGTTCCAAGTTCCTGCTTCCGGAGGTGTGTACATCCTTAAGTGCAAAAACAAGAGACCTGGGATAGCAAACATCAAAACAAGTTTAGATTCAACATTCTCCGACTATCATCTTTATACTACGTTTTACAAAGTAACAGACGAAGACGAAGAGAGAGAACTTGTCAAACGACAATTAGATGCGGGCGCTTTATATCCTGCCAACAACAAAGACGACATCTGCAAATGGTTGACAGTTGAGGTTAAAAACGAACAGAAGGAACACACGATAGTAGTTGATGAGAACAACGGGCCTACCCGTTTCTTCAATTTTACATTCGAGAATGGGGACTTGTTTAGTCATGTAGAATTCATACAAGAAGGGAAATAACAGGAAGAAAACAAATAGGCGAACAAAGGCGGATGCTGCGAAAACAACAGACATCCGCCTTTTTATCTTTTCTGCGCATAAAAGTTCACAAGTTGACAAAGAGGGAATACAAGTATTTGGGTTATAACAGAAAAGACGTAACTTTGTATATAATAGTAAAAATCGGTAGCTATGGCAGAGGAGAAATACATTCATTTCGATTGGGCCGTGAAGCGGATGCTTCGCGACAAAGCCAATTTTGGAGTATTGGAAGGACTGTTGACCGTTCTTCTCGAGGAAAAAATCACCATTACCGAGATTCTTGAAAGTGAAAGCAACCAAGATAGCTACGACGACAAGTTCAACCGCGTAGACATTAAGGCACGAAACTCTAAAGACGAGATCATCATAGTAGAAGTACAACTCTCACGAGAGGTTTATTTTCTGGAACGCATACTTTACGGGGTAAGCAAGGCTATTTGCGAACACGTCTCTTTGGGTAGCGATTACGACAAGGTGAAGAAAGTGTACTCTGTCAACATCATCTACTTCGACTTAGGGACAGGGAAAGACTACCTGTACCATGGGAAAACCGAATTCAAAGGTGTATTTACCGACGACATTCTACACATCACCAGAAAGCAACAAGATACATTCCGGAAATGGTCTGCCGGCAACGTATTTCCCGAATACTACCTCATCAGGGTCAACCAGTTCAACGAACTGGCTAAAACCCCAATAGAGGAATGGATGGAATACATAAAAAACGGTAAAATTAAAGACGACACTACAGTTCCTGGGCTCCAAGAAGCCCGGGAAAAACTGAAATATATTTCCATGACACGCGAAGAGCGGCTGGCATACGAACACCACCTAGACAACATCAGAATTCAAAACGACGTGATTAACACCGCCAAGGAAGACGGATTTGCCGAAGGTCGAGAAGAAGGACGCGAAGAAGGACGCGAAGAAGGACGATTAGGAGAGAAGAAAGAAAACGCCCGCCGTATGAAATCAAAAGGCTACCCATTGCAGGACATTTCCGATATCACAGGACTTTCTCTTGATGATATCAAAAAGTTGTGATTTCCATCCCTATCACACCTTCGACAACCTCAGATTGCCACAAATCATCCAGAGTAACGAGTGCGTAAAAAACTATGATTCCAATCTCATACATTCTCACACCACTTGCGGGAGCAGTTATTGGCTATATCACCAACGATATGGCCATCAGAATGCTGTTTCACCCCTACAAGGCAAAATACCTGTTCGGCTTCAAAATTCCGTTTACGCCCGGACTGATTCCCAAAGAAAAAGACCGTATGGCAGAATCGATAGCACAGATGATTAGCGAGAAGTTGATGACGGAAGAGGTCCTGCGTGAAAACCTACTGTCGGACGATGTTGTCGGGAAAATTGACAACGCAATTTCGACTCTTGCCACCAAACTTCAGAACGAACAACAGTCCATCCGAGATAAAATTTCTTCTTTTTTAGGCGAAGAAGAGGTCGCACACATCGAAAGAGAGGTCATCGGAAGTATTACAGACATTGTTACAGAGAAACTGACCGATAAGGAACTGGGAATAAAAATAGCAGAACTGGCTGTAGACGGATTCAAAAACAACGCAAACTTTATCGAGTCGGTTTATATTTCGGCTAAAGGCAAATCACTAAAGCAAGACATTGCTGACACCATTACCGATATGTTGGCTGTTTACGCCAGACCTTTATCGCACGAAATGATTGCCAACAGTGTGGGCGACTTTGAGAACCGTCCAATAAGACAGTTGCTTGCCAACAAACAAGAACAAATTGATGCCTTGAGAAGGGGTATTATACGCCTCTATAAAAATACTATTATAGAAAGACTTCCCAAGATGATGGAGACCGTAAACGTTCAACAGATGGTGGAGAACAAGATAAAAGAAATGGAAGTCAAAGAAATGGAAGACCTTATTTTCGGCATTATGGACAAAGAGTTGAAGGCTATTGTCTGGCTAGGTGCCTTACTGGGGTTTATTATGGGTTTTGTCACCCTCGGACTGAACCAGATCGCATAACGCCCCATTACCAGTGGAACTCATCGGGGACAGGGTCGTATCCGTGTCCACCCCACCACGGGTTACACCTCAAAACACGCTTTATGCCCAACCAAGTGCCCTTAACAACACCATGCTTCAGCACAGCCTCTACCATATATTGCGAACAAGTAGGCGTATAACGGCAAACAGAAGGAAACATCGGCGACACACATCGCTTATAAAAGAAAACCGGCAGAAGAAACGCCTTACGCAGTAAAACAACCCATCGGCTCATTCCAGTTTCTCCTGTAATTTTTCTAACGCAGCCTTTATTTTCCGTTCAACCACACTACTTGGCATCAATCTGTCGGCCACATATACCATACTGAGGTGCAACTGTTGTTGATGAGCCTCAGCCCAGTCAGCCAACCCCCACTTGTTTTTGCGGTATGCCTCACGCAACTGGCGTTTTACACGGTTACGGTCGACCGCATGTTTGAATTTCTTTTTTGGAGCAACCACCATACAGCGAACCGGCACCTCGTCGGTTGTAACCAGAAAAGTCACTTTGACGGGGAAGGCCAAGAAGGACTTACCTTTCCGGAACAGGGTATCGACCGACGTCTGTCCGTAGAGGTGCTCCTCTTTGGGGAATGTGTACCTTCTTTCTTCCATATAAAAATCACGCTATTAAAACAAAAGGGATGAGTTAACAGAGCCCTGCCTTCTCACCCCTATACCTGTATAAAGAGTAACTTATTTCTGAGACTTCAAGAAAGCGTCGAGGGCCGCAGCCATAGACGGATTTTCAGGAGTAGGAGCTTCTACATTAACGACAAGCCCCTTATCTTTAGCAGCCTTGATAGTAGTCGGGCCGAAACAGCCTATCTTAATGTCGCCCTGTTCGAAATTAGGGAAGTTCGCATAAAGCGAAGTGATACCCGAAGGACTGAAGAACATAAACATGTCGTAGTTGAAATCAGGATCTTTGGTAAAGTCGGTACTAACCGTCTTATACATAACAGCCTTCGTATAGTTGGCATTAATTTCTTCCAAATAGTCAATAATGTCCTTCTTCTGTTCTACGCACTTGTTCACTTCGTGTACATCAGACATAACGACGAGATATTTTTCGTCGGTATGTTTTGTAATAACGGCAACCAAATCCTCCAATTTGCTAGTTGCCCCATAAAACATTTTGCGTTTGCGATACTGGATGTACTTCTGAAGATAAAGAGAAACCTGTTCCGACACACAGAAGTACTTCATATCGTCGGGAACGGTTATTCTCATTTCCTCACAAAGACGGAAGAAGTGGTCAATACCGACTTTCGCAGTAAACAGAATAGCCGTATGGTCTAGGATGTTCACTTTCTGAGTACGGAATTCTTTCGCCGCTACAGGTTCAATGCGAATAAAAGGTTTAAAGTCGAGTTTTATCCCATACTTCTTTTCAATATCAAAATAAGGAGATTTGTCTGAAGATGGCTTCGGTTGGGAAACCAAAATTCTCTTTATCTTTTGCATCTCTAATTATGGTATAAATTTAAACAGTAGCAATTGCATTATAATACCCGAACAGCAAAGCCGCTAGGGGTAGAAATTCGAGTGTGCAAAGGTACAAAATTAAATAGAGAATTGAAAATCTGAATCTGAAAAAGCGGACAATATCATACAGCACCAGTAAAAACTCAGCCAGGCATGCCGCCCCTATCCCTACATGGAGTAGTGTGCGGGCCACTCCAACCGGACCGAACGACAGACAGAGGCTGACAGGAAACAATACCATCCCCAAAGCGCCCCACAAATAGAGGAACCTATGGCTCCACTCGCGTCTGACATATTTATTAAAGAACACATAGCCCAAATAAGCCGCCGTTATCTGTTTAAACACCACATAGGCCGCCGACAGCACCGCACATAAAGCAACAGCCAGCAGATAGGACCTCGGCCCCACCTTCGGAAAGCAAGCCGGAAATGCCTGTACAACAAATATAGAAATGCTGACAACAGACAACACATTCAGAGCGAAACGGTATTGCACTTTCTGTTCGTTAGAAAACTCGGCCGACGCACTGCTATAGTGCTTCAACGAGAAAAATTCCTTTGTATCGCGGAGCACAGATTTCGATCGCAGTGCGAATATCAGTCCATAACAGAAGAAGACTGCAAACAAAAGAGGCGCAAACCAGAACTGGTTTTGCAGGCACTCCACTTTCGGTATTCCCTCAAAACCCACATACTTTTCTTTCGCCGACTCAGTCACTTGGCCATTTTCCACACAAAAAGTAGTGTCGCACACATCGGTCAGTTTGGCGAAAATGCTGTCGTAAGCGAGTTCCTCTGCCGACACAGGCACATGGACAGCCGAGGCCAACGCATCGGGAGTTGAAACGCATTCTTGGTCCAGACAACTGTCAAGATACGAAGTATCCATCACCGTTGTCGGGAAATCGAAGGCCGATATATAAAACGTATCGATTTTCTCAACACGTTTAGGACGCCAAACAGCAACCGTATCGACCGGATACGGTATAACCTCTATCACTTCGTTCGCTTGTGGAGGCAGAATCACCGCCTCGGGATTCTGAACGTGGGTAGGGGCAGTTGAATCTGATACAGTATTTACGATGTCAGTTTCTGGCATCTTTGTCTAATATTGGAAGATTATGGGTAAGTTGTTATTTGCCGAACTGTGCGTTGATACGCTTGGCTATATCCGCCATTTCTTCAGCCGACAACTGCAATTTCTCGTTGCGGAAGTTCAAATCGTTTTCCTGGTCAAGTGGAACCAGATGAATGTGCACATGCGGCACCTCCATTCCAAGCACTGCGACTCCTACTCGTTGACACGGTATAGCGGCTTTAATTGCCTTAGCCACCTTCTTTGCAAAAAGGGTGAGTCCTGAAAGGGTTTCATCGTCGAGGTTAAAGATGTAGTCTTCCTCGAACTTCTTCGGGATAACAAGAGTATGCCCCTTTTTCAAAGGATTTATATCGAGAAAAGCATAATAGTTCTCGTCTTCTGCTATTTTGTAGGAAGGAATTTCACCTTTCACGATTCTTGTAAAAATGGTTGCCATAGTATTGTGTTTGTATTTAAGGAAGAATAAACGGCCATTTCTGGTCGGGATAGGGATGAAACAAAAAAGGGTGCATAAAAACGCACCCCATACCTTATGAAAGCGATATGTTCATAATTTCAAACGGAATAGAGCCAGCAGGCACCTTCACTTCAACCACATCGCCAACCTTTTTGCCAAGCAGAGCCTGTGCAATAGGGGTTTTGATTGAAATTTTACCTTCTTTTAAGTTGGCCTCCGACTCCGACACAATTGTATACGACATTTTCGCGCCGTTTTTAGTGTTTTTCAATTCCACCTTGTTAAGGATTTGCACCTTGTCGGTAGTCAGCTTCGACTCGTCGATAACAATCGCACTCGCAATCTTCTCCTTTAGGAGGGATATGCGCGACTCTAACAAACCCTGCGCCTCTTTAGCGGCATCGTATTCCGCATTTTCCGAAAGGTCTCCTTTGTCTCTTGCCTCAGCAATAGCCCTTGAGATAGCAGGACGTTCAACACCTTCCAAGTGTCTCAGTTCCTCTACCATCTTGTCAAGTCCCGCCTGGGACACATAAGATCCAGCCATTTTATTCTTGTATTTATTTGTTTTTAATTATCTGATACATAACAAAAAGAATTCCGGCAAAAGCCGGAACTCTTTTATTCAACCGCCTCTATGGTTACACAAAGGTAGGCCTATTTTTTTACTTTTCCAAATTGAACGACAGCGCTTTTTTAACAACTGGGTCTATTTCATTCAACACACTGAAAAAGCCTTCATCGCCAAAGAAACTGCGAACTATACAAGCATTCAATCTATTCTGTATTAAACTTTTAGACTCATTCAACATAGTCGGATTCACTTTAATGCCAGCCTTTTTCTTTGCATAATCAGCCAGCTTCTGTTCCAGCCCTTGAGAATTCAGGAACCTTATCAAGTCTTCCTTGGTCTTATATTTCAACAGATGTTCGCGGTTCGAATCGGTATAGAAGAAGGCGAAATCGTAAAGTACCCGGTCGTTCAACGCGCGGAAATAAGAATTCACACCTTGTTTGTTGACTCCGACAAAGACATCGGGCGTAATGCCACCACCGCCATAAACCACACGCCCACCAACAGTGGTGAACTTCTCCTCCTGATCGTCGTGTTTATATTTCGACGAATCTTCCATCTCACCTTTGCTGTAACGCTCCATAATTTCGTCGGTGTAGATCTTCTCGTTCTTGTAGGGTTTTTGTATACAACGGCCCGAAGGAGTGTAGTAACGGGCAATAGTAAGGCGAACTTCCGAAGAGTTATCGAGAGGATACGACTGCTGAACCAGTCCTTTACCGAACGAGCGGCGGCCAATAACCGTACCACGGTCGTTGTCTTGCATGGCACCGGCGAAAATTTCGCTTGCCGAAGCCGACCATTCGTTAATAAGCACCGTTATCGGATAGTCTTGGAAAAGACCCTTTCCGTTGGCAAAATAGTCTTCACGGTCTTTGTCGGTCCGTCCACGGGTATATACAATTTTCTGATCCTTCATGAGGAACTCGTTCACCATGTCGATAGCAGCTTTCAGATAACCGCCCGGATTTTCCCGCAAATCAACAATAAAGCGTTTGGCCCCCTTCGCCTTCAGCGAGATCAACGACTGCATAAACTCGCGGTAGGTGTTTTCACCGAACTTGTTTACACGTACAAATCCGACCTCAGGCGCTATCATATACGAGATATCTATGCTGCTGACGGAAATATCGTCACGCACTATATCAAAGTCAATCAAATCTTTATTTCCTTTACGGAAAATACCCAGTTTCACATGCGAGCCTTTTTTTCCACGCAGGGTTTTCACCACAAAATTATTGTTGATGCTTTTGCCCGTAAAGTCGTTATCGTCCACCTTTACAATTCGGTCACCGGCACGAACGCCTTTTTTCTCACATGGTCCGCCACTGATAACATTGGAAATCATGACAGTGTCTTCCTCAATAGAAAATTGTACACCAATTCCGCTGAACGAGCCTTCAAGGTCATCGTTAGCGATCTGCATATCGGTATTTGACAAATAAACCGTATGCGGGTCCAGATTTTCCAAAATAGTAGGAATGGCAGCCTCGGCAATACTGTCAACATCGACCGAGTCAACATATTTGTCATGAATCAAATTGAACAAGGCGCCGAACTTACCCGCCTCGGCCGATGTGGAAAATGTGTTACGGCCACCCCACAATCTTGTCGTGTTCTGCATTTGAGTGATGCGGTGTCCTATCGCGATACCCACAACCACAGCTAAAGCAAGGCCAAAAGGATAAAGGATCTTCTTCATTGATTGAGTCTGTATATAGTAAAAGGGTTTTATTCTTGTTTCAAATCGAGCAATTCCGTTTCAATACCCGCACGTTCAAGCAGTTCTATGCCCTCAGTGTCACGATAGTACTCGGCGAATACCACCCGGGTTATACCCGCTTGGATGATAAGTTTCGCACACTCGATGCAGGGCGACGAGGTCACATACAAAGTAGCCCCCTCACTGCTGTTGCTCGACCTCGCAACCTTGGTTATAGCATTAGCCTCGGCATGGAGTACATATGGTTTTGTACGGTTATTCCCATCTTCGCAAATATTCTCAAAGCCAGAAGGCGTACCGTTGTAACCGTCGCTGATGATGCGGTTGTTCTTCACCAAAAGGGCACCCACCTTGCGACGCTCGCAATAGGAATTCTCAGACCAGATTAGCGCCATACGCATATAGCGGCAATCGAGCCGGTAGCCTTTCGACCGAAGGTCGTCAACCTTCTCTTTTGTATTTTCCTTGATGTTTCCCATAAAAATCAGCCGTTAGCAAGAGGTTTTGACAAAAGGAAGAAAACATAGACAGCATACAGCGCCAAGGCACTTGCACCCCATATTCGGCCAACCAAGCCATGCTCAGCTGAAAACAGGCTGCTGATTTTCCTCGAATTTTTGAAACCGTCTAAATTGTTCGTCACATTTATCAATCCTATCAACAGCATAACTTCAAAACCGAGCACCCACAACACGTCGCTGGTGAATTGGGGAGTAGTGATGCCAGAGTCGCCAAAACCAATTGGAGAGGCACATGCCGACAACGCCAAGACACTGCCGATGTTAAATATGTTAGAGCCGACGATACCGCCAACCGCCAGATCCTCCTTGCCTTTAATGGCGCCCATTACCGATGTGGTCAGTTCTGGCAGGCTGGTGCCTAATGCAACGACCGTAACAGAAATGACACGTTCGGTCACGCCAAAGTCACGCGCAATATTTTTTGCAGCATCCACCATCAGATCGGCCCCGAACGCCAAAAATCCGATAGAAGCCAAAAGAATGATTATGTTTACAATAACGGGGCGCTCTTTTTCTGGGACTTCGACTCCAGCCTCGGCCTCGGCTGCCGCCTGCGGGTCTTGCTTAGCCTTCCGCACACGCCAAAATGTATAACCGACAAGCATAGCAAAAAGCAAAAAGCCCTCGAAACGCGATATTCCATCACCAAACAAGCCAAGACCCAAAAGTGCCACCGTTATAAGCAGCATGAACATGGTATCGATAGTGATGCAGTCCTTTTTTACTGCAAACGGGCATATCAACGCAGTCAGTCCTACAATGACCGACACATTGATGCAGTTACTGCCGACCACATTACCAACAGCTATCGCAGAACTACCGCTTAGCGATGAGGTAACACTCACAAACAGCTCGGGAGCAGAGGTACCAAACGCAACGACAGTCAGACCGATAATCAGGTTCGACATTTTACACGAGCGGGCTATTGCCGACGCCGATTCCACCAGATAGTCACCGGAAACGACCAATAAAACAAGTCCTATTACCAACAGCAAAAAATCCATGTCTGCCTCTTGTGTCCTTTTTGAATTTTGGCATTTTACGCCATATTATTAATTTTGTACAAAAATACAATAAAATGGTGCTTATTAGCATAAAAACAGGAAAATTTTTATACGATGGAGGCTCCCTCTTCGGAGTTGCCCCCAAATTGGCTTGGAACGAATTCTATCCTGCTGATTCTGACAACCGTTGTACGCTTGCCATGCGCTCACTTTTGGTGCGGACCAAGGACAAGAACATACTCTTTGACACCGGTGTCGGCCTTAAACATGCCGAGGTTATGGAAGAATATGGATTTTACGATCTACGTAACATAGCCGATGAGGTGGAGAAATGCGGCTGCAAGCCCTCAGAGGTGACAGATATTGTTTTAACCAGCCTGCATTTCGAGCATTGCGGGGGAACTACCTTCATTGATGCGGAACAAAACATTGCCCTCAGCTTTCCGAATGCGACCGTCCACGTGGGCGAGCGACAATGGGTGGGCATGCTGAACGCTAACGAGCGAGAGAAATATATGATTATTCCATCGGACGTAATGGAAGCTTTCAAGAAAGACAAGCTACACGTACTGAAAAACGACGAGTTTATCTGTCCGGAGGTGGAATTAAGGCTGGTAGATGGTCACACACAAGCCCAAATAGTGGCTTATATACACGATGGAGGACAAACATACGTCTTTGCTGGCGATACTATACCAACCGGAGCGAATGTGCACCTTGACTGGCTAGACGCCCACGACATTGAACCTCTGAAAGCTCTTGAGAACAAGAAGGCTATCCTAGACGAGGCTATTGCCAACGACCATTGGATGATTTTCCCACACGATGTCCGATTTGCATGTGCAAAAATACAGAAGGAGGAGGACTACCACATCTGCAACGTGGGGGGCATCAGCGACTGCAACGACGTGCAAACAGTCAGCATCAACTTTGAAGACTAATGTATAAAGCTGTCTTCTTAGCCTTAGCCCTGTTGGCGTCCTCGCTCTACAGTTGCCACAACAAGGCTCCGGAACCAGAATCGTTTCAATGGGACGGAGGAACGATCAGACTCGACCGCATTAACGACAGCCTTAGCGCCATACGCTTCGAGAAAAAAGGCGTCCTCGTGAGTTCCCAACCGCTACCCTGGCCCGTCTACCGCTTCACTTGGGGCGACCTAGATGGAGACAGCATTCCTGAAGTGGCTGTTGGCGTCATCAAGGAGACTCCGTTCTGGCACCAGATGGACCGCCGCCTCTTTATATACCAACTGTATAAAGGACAAATTTTTGTGCCGTTATGGAAGGGTTCGCACGTCGCCTCGAAGTTGGAAGACTTCTACATCGATAGGGACTGCAAACCTGCCGCTGTAAGGACGCTCGAAACCCGACGAGACAGTTCGCTGTACGAAGCCGAATACCACTTAGGTAAATTCGGGCTGATTTTCACACGGTACGTGTCCGAACATACAACCAAACAGCAGTTTTTCAACCGGAACTAACCGGACGACAAACACAACCAATGAAATAATACTGACATGAAACACTTCTTTCTTTTAACCGGCTCAGCCCTCTTTTTCATACTCGGGCTGGCAAACTGTGCAGGCACACAAGAACAAAAAGGGGAAAACGAAAACAACAGTAAGACCGAAGCCAACCCCACTGACACAACGACAAACGCAGAATCTTTCAATTTCGGCCTGAGCTTTAACCTCGGCCAGTTTTACGCAAAACCCGACTACAGCACCGACTTGGGGAAATACTCTTATGAGGAGCTGAGATTGCTGCGCAGTGTTCCCTATGCACGACACGGACATTGGTTTAAAGAGGGTGAGATTTGTGAAAAATTCAACGCCATCAGGCAATACCGTTTAGACATGTTGCCAGTGGTTAAAGCACACGCAAAAAAAAGATCCGACAAGAAGGTATCGGAGTACTGGACGCTATGGGACAAGAATTACCCCAAAACCTACGACCTCATCAAACTTTCCAAAGAGGAAAAAGCGTTTGTAAAAAAAGTTGATGCGAAAATTGCCGAGTTCGAGAAACGCAGGTATAGCAAACAAGACGGGCTGGTACTCTACAACCCCGAGCTACTGGTCAACCAAAGCTACATCGAGAATCTGACTCCTGAATTAATGGCTCAATTGACAAGAAACGACTTCGTCATTTCCGAAAAGCAGTTCAACCAGATGTTTAATGCTTATGAACTTTACGACGAAGTTCCCAAATACGTTACAACCGATTTGTTCCTACACACCTACCACATGTATTTCAGTTGGTTGCTGAAGCGTCTGGAGAATCACCACTTCCTACCCAACATAGCAAAAATGAGCGACAACCTCTACAAACAGGGGTTGAGGGAGATGGAAGCGGCAAAGTCGGACAACGAGAAGGAACTAGCCAAATTTGCGACAATCTACTACGCTATTGCCTCCTACCTCTGCACTGAGAACGACAAAAACCTGCCGGAAGAATTGAAAGAAGAATTCAAGAAAGAGTTAGCAAACATTGATGCGCAAATTGACAAGCCGTCCGATTTTTTGGAAATTTCAGACATTTTCCTTTTCCCATACAGTCTTTTCAAGCCCCGCGGTCACTACACGCGCGACGATGGGGCCAAACACTATTTTAAGGCGATGATGTGGTTGCAGTCGGCCTGGTTCTGTATAGACAGCAACAAAGGACTACAACGCGCCCTCTATCTGGCGCTTCAGTTCCAAAAAGCAGATAAAAAGACAAAAGACCTTTGCCATTCGGTATACGATCCGTTGGAATTTCTGATAGGCACGCCCGATAACATTCCTGTTATCGAATTGTCGGACATGCTAGGTCCCGATTTAGGCATAGTCAGTGTCGAGGACATTGAGGACACGAAGAAATTAAGCCAGGCAAGGAACATCATCTTAAAACGATTCGAGAAATACAACAACATCAAGCCGAAAAAAGAAGAGCTGATGGCTTGCAAAAACAAAGTCAACTTCATGCCGCAGCGCTACACCCCCGACGCTGAAGTCTTTTCGCTTATGTACGACGAGAAACCAAACAGCAGCCGTCCCTTCCCTAACGGTCTGGATGTATTCGACGCATTCGGTTCTCCTTCTGCCGCCAATGTGCTCGACAGCACCGACCCCGGTGCAAAGCAGTGGCCCGACTATGGCAAATTCCGTAAAAAGGTGCGCGAAAAATTCGCCCAGTTTGCCGACTTCGACAAAACAATGTACAATAAGTGGTTTGAATCGCTCGTCACCATGCAGAAAGACAGCAAGAGCAAACCCGACTACATGAAAACCAGCGCATGGCAACGCAAAGACCTTAACGCCTCGCTTGCATCATGGGCAGAACTGAAACACGACGCCATTCTGTATGCAGAACAGCCAAATGGCGCCGAGATGGGCGACGGTGGCGATCCTATCACCTATCTGCCCAACCCCCTCTATATTCAACACTATGTGGAACCGAACATCAACTTTTGGAAAAAAACGAAAGAAATGCTGACCCTGAACACCCAAATGCTGCAAAAGGCCGGAATCTACCATAGTGACAAAGAAATCAAAGAAAATACCGAATGGTTGCAAAACAAAGTCAGTCTCTACATAACTGTCTCTGAGAAAGAGATTAAAGACGTCAGACTGAACGCTGAAGAGAACCACGAGCTTTCTTATACTGGCGGCGATTACGAGTTCTATACCCTTCGTGTCTTGAACCCTGAGATAAGATATTATGGTTGGTATGAAATGAATAGTCCTGACACCTGTATCGCCCAAATTGCCGATGTTTTTACCCGGAACATTCCCCAATGTGAGAAAAACGGAATTCTTCACGCTGCCGTAGCCAAAGCCAACGAAATTTACGTGGTAGTGGAACGGAACGGACTGATTTACATTACCCGTGGAGCCGTTTTCGACTACCGTGAGTTCATAACAGAAAGCGGGACCCGCCTTTCTGACGAAGAATGGCAACACATGTTAAGAAAGGACGACGCTTCCAACCGTCCGTCTTGGGTCAAGTCGCTCTTTGCTTCCGAGTCTGTCAAGGCCAACAAAGCCGGTGGGCGCAGAACTCCTCTTGGATGGCCCGATATTGATGAATATAGACCCGATTTAGGCGAGGAGGTTAACGAATGGGAACTCGAACAATTTGAGAAGGAAGAGGACTCAACCTACATCAAATGGATGGTCGATTATGACGAACCCTGACAAACATGAGACCGCTTCCGCTCTGTATAACCCTTCTCTTTGCTCTTTTAGCCTGTAATCCACAAAACAGGCAAGAAGGACTTTGTGTTTGTGTAACAGGCGATGTTATGCTCGACCGCGGCATACGCAAACAGATTAACCGCTATGGTTTCCAATATTTGTTCAAGGGTGTTAAATCCTCGTTTGAAAAGGCAGATGCGGTGGTAATAAATCTGGAATGTCCGCTCTGCTCCACCGAGAAGAAAGTGCAAAAGCCGTTCAACTTCAGGGGAGAGCCGAGTTGGGCCGATAGTTTGAAGGCCGCCGGAGTTACCCACGCCTGCCTGGCCAACAACCACACCTACGACCAAGGAGCAGAGGGACTGGAAGAAACCATAAGACAGCTGAAAAGAGTGGGCATCGTCTCCATAGGGGCAGGACAGACGACAGAAGAACGAATGCATCCGGCCTTCATCGGCAGCGGGACCAACCGTTTGGCTCTTTACAGCGTATCGTTCCTCTCTACAGGACGTTTTTCCAATAAGGTTGGCAGCAAGGGTATCTGTAACACCAGCGCCACCGAACTAGGTAAACACATAGCGCAACTGAAGTTGCAGGAACCTCACACGAAGGTGGTTGTTCTACCCCATTGGGGAATCGAATACTCTACTTCTGCGAACGAGTTGCAGAGGGAACAAGCCGACACCCTGACTAAAGCCGGTGCCGACCTGATAGTAGGACATCACCCGCACGTGGTGCAAAACACAGATACCATAAACGGGAAAACCATTTTCTACAGCTTGGGGAACTTTATATTCGACCAGGTTGAAAAAAAAGACAAGAAAGCGGCACTGCTTATGATAAGCCTGAATAATGGCAAACTTGAATCGCACCTTCAACCGCTACAAATCGGCCATTTCAGACCTTTGACTATTGAATAAAACGAACCTTCCGATTCTAGGGACAGGAAGAGGTGGCAACATTTAGGTCAAAGACCTTTCAACATATTCATATACGACTGTTTTTCCCCACAGCTGTTTTTACTGGTCTTATTAAAAAATAGGGATTTAGGGTGTGCGATATTTTTGGGAAAATTTACTTTTGTAGTGAACAGAACGCATCAAATCCAAAAAAGGACATGGAACCAAGAGGAAAAGAAATATGCGAAAAGCTAAAATACATACGCAAACAGATTGCCGAAGCCAATGGTATTTGCTACTCTCCCTCAACCTGCACCTCCACAGGTTTCTGTAGGGGGACTTGCCCTGCCTGCGAACAAGAGCGTTCTTTCTTGGAACAACAACTAAGGCTAAAACAACTGGCCGGGCAAGCGGTTAAGGTTGTTGGCTTGGTTTCCGGACTGACCGTCCTCTCGGCACAACCTCTAAACGCCCAAACGACCGAACAACTGAACGACAACACCGTGATGGAATGGGACTTCTATGAATTTCCTCCCATGGGACAAATACCACCAAGGGAAGAGACCCAAATAGACGAGATGGCAGAGTTTGTGGCGGAGAACCGTAGCAAACTGTTCATCATACTGGGGCACACAGACGAACGCGGTTCAGAAAAATATAATCGTAAGCTGTCACTAGCAAGAGCAAAATATATAGAAACAATGCTCAAAGAAAGAATTAAAGACACAAGTTTACTTATTATTCCTGTTGGAGCCTCTTTTTACGAACCTGTAATTCCCAATGCCACCAACGAGGTAGAGCATGAACAAAACCGTAGGATATCTCTTGAAATATACGTGCCAGGCCACCACAAGGGCAAAGTCGGTGCACTTATTGAATATGCCATTTGCAAAAAAATGGGCATTGAAATTCCCCCTGGAATAGATAAGGTTTTCAGTAGGTTGAGCCAACAGTCCTACAAAGAAGACAGGACGAAAAAAGCCTATGACAAACTTGCGAAAAAACTGATTAAGTTGCGTGCGGACCTACACTAAAGTTGAGGATTTGTAAGAGAGAAGAGATTGACACCCGCCAAAAACGCTTATTTCGCCCTTATTACGTATCTTTGCACAAAAGTTGCATAAGATGGAAAAGATTGCATTACTCCTTTCGGGCGGCGTAGACAGCAGCGTGGCCCTCTACCGTTTGAAAGAGCAGGGCTACAACCCCGACTGCTTCTATATAAAAATCGGACCTGAGGAAGACACCGAATGGAACTGCACATCGGAAGAAGACCTTGAAATGGCTACCGCCCTCTGCAGAAAGTTCGGATGCAAACTACAGGTGGTAGACCTGCACCACGAGTACTGGGACAAAGTAGTCGCCTATACCATGGAGAAAGTGAAGGCCGGTCTTACCCCAAACCCCGACGTAATGTGCAACAAGCTCATCAAATTCGGCTGTTTCGAAGAGAAGGCTGGCTACCAGTACGACCTGATTGCCACCGGCCACTATGCCACCACCGCCATTGTCGACGGTAAAAAATGGTTGGCCACCAGTCCCGACCCTGTCAAAGACCAGACCGACTTCCTCGCCCAGCTAGACAACTTCCAACTGAAAAAAGCCATCTTCCCAATCGGCGACCTTTACAAACACCAGGTTCGAGAAATAGCCGAACGCGAACATCTTGTTACGGCCAAGCGAAAAGACAGCCAGGGAATCTGCTTTTTGGGTAAAATCAACTACAACGACTACATCAAACGCTTTTTAGGCGAGAAAGAGGGATATGTGATAAACGCCGACACCAACAAAAAAATGGGTATGCACAAAGGTTACTGGTTCTACACCATCGGTCAGCGGCACGGCCTTGGTTTCGGAGGTGGCCCATGGTACGTCGTCAAGAAAGATATTGAGTACAACATTGTCTACATCTCGAACAAGATAGACCTGATGAACTACGAAAGCAGGGAACTGAACCTGCGATGCGTACATTTCATTACAGAAGACCCGTGGGGAGAACTGCCACCCGAAGGGAAGCGCATATGCTTCAAGATAAGGCACTCACCCGAATACTTGAGTGGCAACATCACCAAAAACGGCGACATGTACCACATTGTTGCAGACAAGCCCATTCAGGGCATTGCCCCTGGCCAATTCGGAGTACTTTACGACGCAGAGCACAAGTTGTGCTACGGAAGTGGAGAAATTGCGCTATAAGATATTCAAGGAGTGGCAATTGACATTCCTTTTAACTAACTTTGCTAAAATAAATAATACTGATGAAAGTAGCCATCATAAAATACAATGCCGGCAACATCCGTTCGGTTGACAATGCCATGAAACGGATCGGCGCAGAAGCCGAAATCACCGGCGACCCAGAAATCATCAAGTCGGCCGATAAGGTCATCTTCCCTGGCGTGGGCGAGGCGGAAACTACCATGAGATACTTGCGTGAGCATAAACTTGACGAACTGATTGTCGATTTAAAACAACCTGTTTTGGGCATCTGCATAGGTATGCAGTTAATGTGCAAAAGTAGCACGGAGGCCGATAACGGATTGGTTGAATGTTTGGGCATCTTCAACGAAACTGTTCAGAAGTTTGAACCTACCGCACAAATCAACAAAGTGCCACATATGGGTTGGAACACGATAGCGCCAGCCGATGGGTGTCCGCTTTTCAAAGGATTGAAGAAAGATCCTTATTTCTACTATGTTCACAGTTACTACGCAACCGTTGGCGCCGATACAATTGCCACCACCAACTACATCAACGACTACAGCGCAGCCCTACACCGCGACAACTTCTATGCCGTGCAGTTTCATCCAGAAAAGAGCGGGTGCGTTGGAGAAACCGTTCTTAAGAATTTTCTTGACCTTTAAAAAAGACGTTTATGCTCGCAAAACGAATAATACCCTGCCTTGATATAAAAAACGGACAAACCGTTAAAGGTGTAAACTTTCTGAATATCCGCAACGTGGGGGACCCGGTTGAACTGGGTGCCGAATACAGCCGTCAAGGGGCCGATGAGTTGGTCTTCCTAGATATTACGGCTTCGCACGAAGGACGTAAAACGTTCTCTGAGCTGGTAACCCGCATTGCACAAAACATATCTATTCCGTTCACAGTGGGTGGCGGTATTCACGAATTGAAAGACGTAGACACCCTTTTGGCCGCTGGTGCCGACAAGGTGTCGATTAACTCGGCGGCAATTAAAAATCCCGACCTCATCAGTGAAGTTGCCAAGCAGTTCGGTTCACAAGTCTGCACTGTGGCTATCGATGCCAAACTTGACGAATCGGGCGAATGGACCTGCTACCTGAACGGAGGCCGCATCGCCACCGACCGCAAACTTTTCGAATGGGCCCGTGAAGCACAAGAGCGCGGTGCCGGCGAGATTCTGTTTACCAGCATGAACCACGACGGGGTGAAACAAGGGTTCGCTAACGATGCCCTGGCACGTTTGAGCGAAAATCTTTCCATTCCTGTCATCGCTTCTGGAGGAGCGGGCACTATGGAACATTTTAAAGACGTCTTTACGGTTGGTAAAGCCGATGCCGCCCTTGCTGCCAGCATCTTCCATTTCCACGAGATCGCCATCCCCGATTTGAAGAATTATCTGGCCGGCGAAAACATTCCAATGCGTATTGTATAGAAAATTATGTGGGTACTTTATACGCAGCTTGTTGTCTTGGCTCTTTTAGCCTTCAAGTTTGGTTGGGGTGTTGTTAGAGTCATTCTCAAGACGATAAAATGGACATTCATCATCTTGGCGTTGTCGGTAGTAGCCTTCATTGTCTACTACAACATTGCCGTAGACATCAAGTACCCAAGGAATACAGATATTCCAACAACAGCCGAAGTCCAGAACGATTCGCTGGGCTCCTTTGTTGGCAATAACTGGATGCAACAGAACAAACACCTCCTTTGGGAACTTTACGTTGAAGGCGACGCACTTCAGCGTGGCGATGCTTTTGGCAAACTGAACAAAGACCTGCTCTATTACCAAGAGAAAGTGTTTATGGACCAGATTGACGAGCTTGTCCCCAACCGCAAGTACCAGTACCTGTTGAAGTACTTCATTAAAACCTACAACCGCAACCTGACAGACTTCGTTCCGGAAGAGAATCTGGAAGAGATTTACGCTATGTCGGAATCGTGTTCGCACGACTTCGACTATGTCGGAGACCCTTACGACCGGCAACTCAACTTTCATGCCGCACACGATTTAGGCCACGCTATGCAAGATTATATGATGGTGGGTTGCACCTCGTTTGCCACTTGGGGAAAGAATAGTGAAGGAGGCGACTTGATTATAGGTCGGAACTTTGACTTCTACATGGGCGACGACTTCGCTAAAAACAAAGAGGTAGCATTCTTTAATCCAACCACCGGATACAAGTTCGCATTTGTCACATGGCCCGGTATGACCGGTGTCTGCTCGGGTATGAACATAAAAGGATTGACTGTTACCATCAATGCGGCAAAAAGTTCAATGCCAACAGGTTCGGCAACTCCCATCTCGCTGCTGGCACGACGCATTCTGCAATATGCCGGTTCTATAGCCGAAGCAAAAGCCATTGCCGACAGCACGCAGACTTTTGTGTCGGAATCGCTACTCATTGGCTCTGCTACGGACGGGCGTGCGGCTATCATAGAAAAAAGTGTTAGCCAATGCGCCCTCTACGAGGCGCCCCAAGGCCAAGACTGGGTAGTCTGTGCCAACCACTACCAAAGCAAGGACTTCGAAAAAGATGAAAACAACATTGAGAACATAAAGAACAGCGACAGTCCGACCCGCTTTAAACGGGCCAGTGACCTTGTCTGCCAGCTGTCTCCGCTCAATCCAGAAAAAGCAGTTACCATTCTCCGCGACAAGTTGGGTACCGACAGTGCCAGCATTGGTTATGGGAACGAATTAGCCATAAACCAATTGCAAGGGCACCACTCGGTAGTATTCAATCCTAGTAAATTACTCATGTGGGTTTCAACTGCACCTTGGCAAGAAGGCGAATTCGTCTGCTACGACTTGCAGCAGGTGTTCGCCAATCCACAATCGGCCCGCGGTTGCGCATATAAAAAGGAACTGTCCCTTGCAGCCGACTCTTCCTTCCTGAATAGTAAAGACTTCAAAGACTACCTCCACTATCGTATGTTGGCTCGCACACTTCCCAAAAAGCTCGATCTTGACATCTACGATAATTATTTGGAGGATTTGATAAGCAGCAACCCAAATTTCTATAAAGTTTACGAAATAGCGGGCGATTCACGAGACGACCTTCACGACAAAAGCAGTAGCCTCTACTATTGGGGGAAGGCGCTTGAGTGCCGCATTCCTAAGCAAATGGACAAGGAACGTATTGAACAAAAGATAAAACGCTACCAAGACAGGTAGATTTAACACTAAAAACCACAAATCTATGTTTGAGAAACATACCGACATACAGTTTAAAAGCAAGGCTGAAATTGCGGCCTTCCAAGACGAGCGACTCCGCAAGACTTTAGACTATGTGAGCAAACGCTCTCCTTTCTACAAGAAACTGTTTAGCGACAACCACATTAACGTTGCAGACATCAGAACAGTTGCCGACCTGCAAAAGATTCCTGTTACCACTAAAAAAGACTTGCAGGAGCACAACAAGGAGTTCTTCTGCGTACCTATGGAAGACATCACCGACATTGTGACTACCAGCGGAACGATGGGCGACCCAGTGATTGTGGGTCTGACAAAGAACGACCTCGACCGCCTCGCCTACAACGAGTTCCTTACTTTCAGCGCTGCCGGTCTGACAAAAAGCGACATCATTCAAGAGATGACCACCATTGACCGACGCTTCATGGCCGGTCTGGCTTACTTCCTGGGTGCTGTGGAACTGGGAGCTGGTGTAGTCCGTGTCGGGAATGGTATTCCCGAATTGCAGTGGGACACCATCAACCGCATCAAACCGACCGTCTGTATGGTGGTTCCTTCGTTTCTGATGAAATTAATAGACTACGCCGAGGCCCACGGCATCGACTACCACAACTGCTCGTTAAAAAAGGCGGTATGCATAGGAGAATCGCTCCGCAATCCCGACTTTTCTTACACCGTACTCAGCCAAAAAATTCACGACCGCTGGCCTGAATTACAGTTATTCACCACTTATGCGTCGACAGAAATGCAAACCGGCTTCTCGGAATGTGAATGCGGATGTGGAGGACACCACCAACCAGAGCTGATTGTTGTGGAATTCCTCGACGAGAACAACCAACCTGTTGCCGATGACCAACCGGGCGAGGTTACTATCACAACGCTCGGAATTGAAGGATTTCCACTAGTCCGTTTCAAAACCGGAGACGTCTGCTACCACCACGTGGAGCCCTGCAAATGCGGACGCAACACCATGCGCTTGAGTTCGATTCTCGGAAGAAAGGGGCAAATGATCAAATTTAAAGGCACAACCCTGTTCCCAAGTTCGCTGTCAGACGTGCTTGACGACATACACGGGTTGGCTGGCTACATCATCGAGGTATCGACCAACGACCTGGGTACCGACGACATCGCCATTCATATTGGCAAGGCTGACCCTTCCGACCAGTTTGAGAAATTCCTCAAAGACCAATTCAGGGCAAAAGTACGCGTGGCTCCACGAATTATTTTCCACACTCCAGCCGAAATGCAGGCTATGCAGTTCCCACAAATGAGCCGTAAGCCGATTAAGTTTATAGACAACAGAAAGAAAATAATTTAATAATTTCTGCCATGAGGATGTTTCTCTTTTTTGCAACTCTCTGCTGTTTGTTTTCTAACAGTCTGGCACAAAAAACAGCAAGGTCATGGGAAGGAATACAATTTGCAATCGTCGACACGAAATCCCAGAAACTGGTTCCCAATGGCTATCAGGGAAGCCAGCTCCTCTTCGATGTCCGCTTCAACCTACTGAAAGAAAACACCTCTTATTTGGGTTTTAACGGGGCAGGATGGGACTATGAGGTAAGGGAAAAACCTTCCTTTTGCTTCGACTTTACGAAAACGAAGGACAAGAAGGCTCTAAAGACATGGAAAAAGATAGACAAGGCCTACAATGGAGAGATAAGCGAGCGAATGCTGCCTATCTTCGACGGGAAAAATTTTTTCGGTGGCATTTGGACTTCTGACTCGCTTTTCCTGACTGACCTTCCGTTTGGCGGAAAAAGCAGCGCCTTCCCGTTTAAATACCTTATCGAAGGGAATCTGTTAACTATCCAAATCAAGCGCTCGGAAAGCAATTTTAAGTGCGCAGGAAAAGATGGTTCTGATATCCTTTTTGAAAACAAGGGCTTACTCCCGAACGATATTTCAGGAGTTTGGATTTTTGGAGATTATCACATTGTGTTCATGACCTCTGAGCAAGCGGAAATTTTGTCCTCCAACAACAGGAAGCTACCTTCTCCCTACATAGGTCCCGAACAGCATGGTTATATGTGCATTTTCAACCCCTACTCGGGCCAGGAGATTTTTACTTATTGGATTGAAATGGGAACGCTCTGCCTTTACATTGATGCAAAATGGGGCTTGGGCATGTTCTTCAGACTACCTTTCGAAATATCGTCCGACGGACAAATCTTCAATGTCAAGCTAGACGCATGTCCGACAACCTTATCCTACCACAACTAAACAGACGAATGAAGAACTCCATCTTAACCTTTTCTCTTCTGCTTTTTTGCACTTTTGCTCAAGCAGGTAGCGCAATAAGCCGGCAGAAAGCCCAACTCGAGGCCTACCTCTTTATGAAGGGGAAGGAACAAATCGGCATTGACGACGTTAAGTCCGTATCGTTGCCCGACAGTTTGAGTATTTTCGCCTTTAACATAGGGGAAGGCAATGGGTATGTACTGGTTTCGGCAAATCGCAGCGAAAAACCGGTTTTGGGTTATTCCACCGAAGGGAGTTTCTGTTGGGACGCCCTACCTCCCAATGCGAAAAACTGGATGCTCTGCCATAAGAACGCCTCAATTGCAACTACTGGCGGCAAACGGTTAAAGAACGCTTCCGCAGGCGTGAAACCGCTTTGCGATGCGAAATGGTGGCAGACCACTTACTACAACGCTAAATGTCCTGTTAGCGAGTTGGGTGACACTTCGGTTACCGGTTGCGTAGCAACTGCCATGGGCATTGTTATGAAGCGCTGGAACTTCCCTGCACAGGGAACAGGCTCTATCGCATACGACGATAAAAACTTTGGCTCTATTTATTGCGATTTCAGCGAGTCGGTCTACGATTGGCAATCGATGCCAGACACACTGGATTCGGAAAGTTCTCAAAACGAAATTGACGCGGTTGCCTCCCTTCTTGCCGATTGTGCAAAGTCAATTAAATCGGCTTTTGGGAATAACAAAGAAGGAACTTTTGGGCGGCTTATTGCCACGAAGAACTACCCCACCGAAAATGCAGAGTATGCGTTTCCTACTTTTTTCGGCTACGACGCAAACACAATACGCGGGGTCATCCGTAGCAAATACGCTAACAGCAAGTGGCTGAAACTTATAAAAACAGAGTTAGATGAAGGACGTCCCGTCATCTACAACGGGACCAGCAAGGGAGCCACCTCTGGACACTGTTTTGTGTGCGACGGATACGATTCCGACGGATATTTCCACTTTAACTGGGGTTGGGGAGGCGACTACAACGGCTATTTCTCTATCGACTCTATGGTTCCCCACCAAGGCTACGACTTCAGTTTCAACCAAGAAGCCCTGATTGGCATTATACCTCCGAATTCTTATTTCGACAGCAAAGTTGCCTCTGTGGAACAACTTGCGGATCAGGTCATCGTCTACCCGAACCCATCAACAGACTATCTGAGCATTAACCTGCCTGAATGTTCGGGCGACATCTACCTATATCTGACCGACACGGAAGGAAAAGTTGTAAAAAAATCACGAAATACAACAATCGTCAATGTGGCAGACCTGCCCAAAGGCATCTACCTGCTGAAAGGCATCTTAAGAGGAGAAAAATTTTCCCGAAAAGTGGAAATCCGATAATCTAGAGTGTTAGCAGTTGAAAAACATCAGATGTCTTATTCTGCCTCGTGTAATCTGTGGCCAAAACAGAGACCAAACATCGTCACTTATAAAGCAAGGTCGACAATTTATCTTCGGCCAACAATTCATTAGCAACATCCTGTATCTGTTCGGCTGTTATGCAGTCGATGCGTTTAATACGCTCTTCCAAGGAAGAGAATTCACCAAAATAGAGGAAGTTTTTTGCTATGCCAAGCGCAAGGCTCTCATTATTTTCCTCCGCAATGGCAACCTGACCCTTCAACTGCATTTGTGCACGGTGTAGCTGTGTAGCCGTCAGTTTTTCAACACGCAGGCGACGCAGTTCTGCCATCAACAAGTCAATGCACCTGTCTTTATGTTTGTGGTCGGTGCTGAAATAGACCGAAAGGATGCCAGCATCGGAATAAGCCGTATAACTTGATTCAACCGAATACGACATACCGCCACGCTCGCGAATCGCCACATTCAGACGGCTGTTCTGGCCAGGGCCACCAAGAATATTGTTCATCAGCACCAAAGGGAAACGCCGGTTGTCGTTCATGTCGTAGGCGCGCGTACCAGCCAGATAGTTCACCTGGTGCAAGTCTTTGTCTAAGGACACATGTTGAACCTTATAGTCGGAAACACTTCCATTCACCGCCAAACTTTTACGAAGGGGAACATCGCGCAGATACTTGTCGTCGAGAGCCAGCCGCTTTTTCAAAGGCATACGCCCCATAGAAAAGAATATCATACGGTCGGTTCCATAACAACGCTGGTGGAAACGGGCCGCATCGGCAGTAGTGTAGTTCTCTAAGACACGTTCTTCACCCAAAACATTACGCCCCAAGGAGCAGCCGTTAAATAAAAGACCCTCGAAATCGTCGTATATCAATTCAGAAGGGGAATCGTTATAGGCATTAATCTCATCGATGATAACGTCTTTTTCCTTGTCCAGCTCGTTTTGTGGGAAAGTGGGATTAACGACCAAGTCGGTCACCAGTTCCATGGCCCGTTCATAGTATTCGCCCAGAACAGTGGCATAGATAAAGGTTTCTTCCTTCTCGGTGTAGGCGTTAATGTCACCGCCCACATCTTCCAACCGGTTTAAGATATGCCATGCGTTACGGTGTGTAGTTCCTTTGAACATGCAGTGCTCGATAAAATGCGCCATACCGCTTTCAGACGGCTCTTCGTTACGCGTTCCTATACGGATGCCCATACCGCAATACGCAACCGGCGAATCGTTCTGTATATGCACCACACGAATACCGTTGGGCAACGTGTAAAAATGGACCGAGTCTTCGGCTATCATATATAGTTTTGTTTTTTCAGTTCGTTAACAGTCAGTTCCAGTTCGTCGTACCACTCTTTACCGAAACGGCGGATGAGCGGTTCCTTCAAGAACTTGTAAACTGGAACTTTCAGCTTTTTTCCCAACTTGCAAGCACAGTGGCAAATGCTCCACCGGTGGTAATTCACCAGCGTCACATCGTCCGTCTCTGTAAGTCGGATGGGATACAAATGACAAGAGATGGGTTTGTTGAAATCGGTTTTGCCCTCACGGTAGGCCTTCTCTATGGCACACATACAAGTGCCATCGGGAGCAGTATAGGTGAAAACGCACTCACGCCCGTTCACGCATGTGGTCACATCATCACCATCAGGGTCTTTGCATACAAAGCCGTCTTTTTCAATAACAGCTTTGGCCTCAGGCTCTAAGTCGTCCCATACGATAGGAAGTACCTCTTTCAGTTTTTCTATTTCCTCTGGTGTTACAGGACACCCAGCATCGCCCTCTATACAGCAACACCCCTTACAAGTGTCGAGGTCACAGACAAACTCACGTGTCAAGACGTCGAAACTGACAATCGCCTTACCTATTTCTATCATTTTGTGCTTTTATTTATTAGTATAGGATTGTAGTCAGGCATCACAATTCGTTGACTACTTTGCGGAGTTTCACCAACTTCTCCATCAGACCATCGAAGAGGGCCAGATTGAGCATATTGGCACCATCGCTCTTGGCATTTTTCGGATCGGGATGGGTTTCCAGAAATATTCCGTCGACGCCCACCGCTATACCGGCACGCGCAATGGTTTCTATCAACTGCGGATTTCCACCACTAACACCGCTTGCCTGGTTAGGTTGCTGCAGCGAGTGGGTGATGTCAAGCACCACAGGGAAACCGGTTTCCTGCATAATAGGGATACCTCGGTAGTCGACCATAAGGTCTTGGTAGCCAAAGCCGGTACCCCGGTCGGTGAGCATAACCCTAGGGTTGCCACTTTGGGAGACCTTTTCTGCGGCAAACTTCATTGAAGCCGGAGCCAAGAATTGTCCCTTCTTTATGTTCACCACCTTACCCGTGTGTGCGGCGGCTTCCAACAAGTCGGTCTGACGGCACAGAAATGCCGGTATTTGAAGAACATCGACATATGCGGCAGCCAGTTCAGCCTCGCTGGCGGCATGAATGTCTGTAACAGTAGGAATGTCGAATGTTTCACTCACTTTGCGGAGGACCTTCAGAGCTTTTTCGTCGCCGATTCCGGTAAACGAGTCCAGACGAGAACGGTTGGCTTTACGGTACGAACCTTTGAAAATTAATGGAATCTGCAAACGGTCGCATGTTTTCACCAAATGTTCGGCAATGTTCAAAGCCATTTCCTCGCCTTCAATAACACAAGGGCCTGCCAGCAAAAAAAAGTTTCCGCTGTTGGTATGTTTTAGTTTGTCTATCGTGTACATATTGCTTTCTTTTTATTTGTCACAAAGATACAAAATAAAGGTCTAAGTCTAGCATGAGCCTTCTGGAATACCTAAACACAGAGGCTTTTCAATCTAACAAACAATCATCTTTATGGCTGCTGGAACCATTGTAATGTGCAGAGGGGCTTCGCCGTCGGTTTGGACAATACCGTCGGCTTCTATCATGTGGCGTTCGGTTGTGGAAATCTTCACCTGGCTGGTTCGGTAAGTACGCAACACTCCGCCGAAACTCTGGCGGAACAGAACTCGCGAAACGTCGCGGACTATTTCATAGGCGTTAGGGTCGTCGGCCAGCAGTATGTCGAAAAGGCCGTCGGTAGGCGAAGCGTCGGGAGTCTGTTTGATGCCGCCCCCCGAATAAGGTCCATTGGCGATACTCATCGTATAGACTTTTCCTTCGAAAACCTCATTGTCGGTTTCCATAACCAGATGCTTCGACTTTGTTTTTGCCATACTTCCCACTAATCCTAAAAAATAGTTTACGGGAAGTCCTTTGGCGAATTTTCCTAATTTTTCGGCTCTGGCCACAATCTCGGCATCGAAACCCAATCCAACAGAATTGATGAAATACTTTTCTACAAGGGAGTCTTGGCGGAAATAGGAGAGTCGTCCGATATCAATCCATTGCTTTTTCCCCTGTCTTATCATATCCAAGCACAAGCCTATTTTTTTCGGTATCTTCCAATAACGGCACCAGTCATTTCCGGTTCCCGATGGGATAATTGCAATAGTTAGTTCGTGCGAGTCTACACCCGACGTCATAAGCCCGTCAACCACTTCGCTGACACTGCCATCGCCGCCCACAATCAGAAAATTTCTGAATCCATCTGCGACCAACTCACGAGCCAAAATGGTCGCATGTCCGGCGTATTCCGAAAAGCGATACTCACCAGAAATTCCGCCCGATTTCAGCGCATCGCAAATCGTCTGCTTTCCGTCCACCTTCTTGCTACCCGCTTTTGGGTTCAGTATAACACCCCAGAGTTCAGACATTTTAAACAAACCTTTTTGTAAAGATAATGGGTTTTACACGATATTCAAGTGTTTTGGTTGGAACAAAAAGAGACGGAGGCCTGCAAAAAGCAAGTCTCCGTCTATATTAAAACCGAATAGTCTGATTAAGAAAGTTTGTGGATAATCAGTCCCGAGCGCAGTTTAGGCTCGAACCAGGTTGCCTTTGGCGGCATAATCTTGCCACTGTCGGCAATATCCATAATCTGCTTCATGGTAACAGGGTAGAGTGCCAGAGCAGCCTTCATTTCTCCATTATCTACACGGCGTTTCAGTTCCTTCAAACCACGCAGTCCACCCACAAAGTCGATGCGCTTAGAGCTACGCAGGTCGGTAATGCCGAGCTGCTTGTCGAGGATGAGGCGTGAAGAGATGTCGACGTCGAGCACACCAATAGGGTCGTTGTTATCGAAAGTACCAGCCTTGGCCGTCAGACTATACCATACACCCTCAAGGTAGAGCGAGAAGTTGTGCAGAGCGTTAGGCTTGTAGATTTCAGCGCCCTTCTTTTCTACAACGAAGTCAGCCTCAAGTGCTTTCAAGAATTCTTCTGCAGTCTTGCCGTTCAAATCCTTTACAACACGGTTGTAGTCGAGAATCGTCAACTGGCTTGCAGGGAAGCAAACTGCCATAAAGTAGTTGTATTCTTCGTCACCCTTGTGGTTAGGGTTCTGCTTCTGCTTCTCAGCGCCAACCAAGGCAGCCGCAGCCGAACGGTGGTGACCATCGGCAATATAGAGGGAAGGCATCTTGGCGAACTGCTCGGTGATGACCTTCATGTCGTCGTCGTTAGAGATGATCCAGAACTGGTGACGGAAGCCGTCGATAGGAGCAATGAAGTCGTATTCAGGAGTGGTAGCCGCATAACGGGCAATAATAGCGTTCAACTTGTCATCGTCAGGATAAGCGAAGAACACAGGCTCGATGTTTGCATTGTTTACGCGCACATGCTTCATGCGGTCTTCTTCCTTGTCGCGGCGGGTAAGTTCGTGTTTTTTTATGACGCCAGTCATATAATCGTTCACATAGGCAGCCACCACCAGACCATACTGGGTCTTGCCGTTCATGGTTTGTGCGTAGATGTAGTACTGCTCTTTATCGTCTTGAACCAGCCAACCCTTATCTTGGAATTTTTGGAAATTTTCCGCAGCCTTTTCATACACCTTCGGATCGTATTCGCTTGTCCCTACAGGGAAGTCGATTTCAGGTTTGATGATGTGGTAGAGCGACTTTTCGTTGTCGCCAGCTTCTGCACGCGCCTCTTCCGAGTCGAGAACGTCGTACGGACGGCTCTCAACTTGTTCAACGAGGTCTTTTGGAGGGCGAATGCCCTTAAAAGGTTTAATTACTGCCATTTTTTATGTTATAATTGTTTTTTCTTTTGGTTTTAGAGTATGAGCATAGCATCGCCATAAGTTCCGAACTTGTACTTTTCCGCAATAGCAGTCTCGTAAGCCTTCATAACGAGGTCGTAACCACCGAAAGCAGCCACCATCATCAACAACGTGGAAAGGTTGAGGTGGAAGTTCGAAATCATACAGTTGGCCACACTGAAATCGTAAGGAGGGAAGATGAACTTGTTGGTCCAACCGTCAACCGGTTTCACAAAGCCTTCGGTATCGACACAACTTTCTATAGTGCGCATAACGGTAGTGCCTACGGCGCATACCTTGCGGTGCTTCTCACGTCCCTTGTTGATGATTTTAGCGTTCTCTTCAGTAATAATCATCTGCTCGGAATCCATCTTGTACTTGGTCAGGTCTTCCACGTCAATCTTGCGGAAGTTACCCAAACCAGCATGAAGGGTGATGAAGGCGAAATTCACATCGTTAATTTCCAAGCGTTTCATCAACTGGCGGCTAAAGTGCATACCCGCAGTAGGAGCTACAACCGCGCCCTCATTCTTGGCGAAAATACACTGGTAGAACTCTTCGTCTTCGGGGCGTACTTCGCGTGTGAAGATTTCCTTTGGAAGTGGAGTCTCGCCCAAGCCGTACAATGTTTTCTTGAACTCGTCATACGGCCCGTCGAACAAGAAGCGGAGGGTACGTCCGCGCGAGGTGGTGTTGTCTATAACCTCGGCAACCAGCGAGTCGTCATCGCCAAAGTAGAGCTTGTTACCAATTCTTATCTTGCGGGCTGGGTCTACCAGCACGTCCCAGAATTTCATTTCACGATCCAGTTCACGAAGCAGGAATACCTCGATTTTAGCGTTGGTCTTTTCCTTGTTGCCATAAAGGCGTGCAGGGAAAACCTTCGTGTCGTTGAAAATGAGCACATCGCCATCGCTGAAGTACTCGATAATATCTTTGAAAATTTTGTGTTCTATTTTACCTGTCTTGCGGTCAACCACCATCAAGCGGCAGGTATCGCGGTCTTCATAAGGGTCTTGTGCAATAAGTTCCTCTGGAAGTTTGAAATCGAATTTTGACAGTTTCATTTTTATAAATTTTCTTCTTGTTTATTCTTAGAAAGAGCGGCCATAGACTTGACCAAGAATTCAAACTGCTCAATCGAGATGCAGTCGTCTACTGTTACATCGCCTATACGAGTACGCCTCAAAGCCGTCAGGTGAGCACCACTGTTCAGCGCCTCGCCAATATCGCGGGCTAAAGCGCGGATGTAAGTGCCCTTGCTACAAACAACCCTCACTTTAATGACTGGCAATTCGTATTCCAGCAATTCAATCTCGTCAATAACGAGTGTTTTGGGTTTGAGCTCCACCTCCTTGCCCTTGCGGGCATATTCGTAGGCACGTTTGCCGTCAACCTTAACCGCGCTGTAAGCTGGCGGAATCTGCTGAATTTCACCCAAGAACTTTTTCAAGGTTTCCTCAACCAGTTCTTTAGTAATATGTTCGGTCGGAAAAGAAGCGTCCACTTCGGTTTCCAAGTCGAAAGAAGGAGTAGTCTCACCCAATTTAACCGTGGCGATGTATTCTTTTGTTTCGTACTGGAGTTGCTCAATCATTTTCGTCTTTTTCCCTGTGCAGACAATCAAGACCCCGGTAGCCAACGGGTCGAGCGTTCCAGCATGTCCGATTTTCGGTTTCTTAATACCCAAATCGCGCTTAATGGCATAGCGGGCTTTGTTCACTAAATCGAAAGAAGTCCATTTCAGGGGTTTGTCGAAATAGAGAACTTCACCCTTTTCAAAATCCATCGTGTGAGTGTCCTGCATCAGTCTACCATCTGTAAAGAGTAACCCAACAAAGGCAGCACCAGAATGACTGCGCCAACCACAATGCGGTACCAGCCAAAAGCCTTGAAGCCGTATTTGGTCAGGAACGATATGAAGCCCTTGATAGCGGCAAGCGCCACCAAGAAAGCCACCATATTGCCAATAATCAGAACCGCAAGATGGCTGCTCAACATTTCAACGCCACCACTCAAGAAGAGTTTCAACAACTTGTAGGCCGTAGCGGCAAACATGGTAGGGACAGCCAGGAAGAAAGAGAACTCGGCAGCACGCTTGCGAGTCAGGCCTTGCTGCATGCCCCCGACTATAGTCGCCATAGAGCGGCTAACGCCAGGAATCATGGCTATACATTGAAAGAATCCTATCTTTATGGCTCTTGTCTCGTCGATTTTGGTATCTTCCGTTCCATGGTTGAACAGTTTGTCGCAGAACAGCATAAACACACCGCCCACCACCAACATAACAGCCACCACACGCACGTCACCCAAAAGTTCGTCTATCTTGTCACTGAAGACCAAACCTAAAACGGCTGCGGGCAGGAAAGCCAGCAACAGTTTCCAATAAAAATCGAACTTGTGCAACAGTTTCTTCCATACGGGTGCACTGTCGGCTTTTGCCAGCGGTTCATTGTTCAGCACAAAAAAACGCTTCCAATAAAGAACCACGACCGAAAGGATGGCGCCAAACTGAATGATGACCGTAAAAGCCTTTATGAACTCGCTTTCCGGATTGGCATCACTCAAATCCATTCCCAGCAGGTTCTCGGTGATAATCATGTGTCCTGTACTAGAAACTGGCAGGAACTCGGTCAAACCCTCAACTATCGCTATTATAATCGCTTCTATCCAACTCATACTAACGAATTAATCAACTTTGATGACTTCAGAAGACTTTCCCTCCTTTATTGTAATATCGTTTTCGTATTTTGTAACCATCTCATCGTTGTTACGGACAGTCAAACCAGAACCAGGCACTTCTTTTCCTTTTGGGTTTCGCAGAATTGCATAGATAACAAAGAAGAAACCAAATACAGAGATGAGCGGACCCACGGTTATGATGCGTGAGCTATAAATATCGGGGTTGAACGAAACGCCGTCTTCGCTGCCTCCGCCTATCATGCAAAGGAAACCGACGACAATAATAACCATTCCTACGGCTATTAGTTTCAAATTACCTTTTGGCAACGCCAAACCTTCTTTGTTTTTCATTTTTTTTCGAAATATGTTTTTGCTTGTTTATTCAAATCAGATATGCCGTGTTTAGCGACTGGCGCAAGTATTTGTTGACCGCTAAATAGGTAGACAACTCCGTTATCAGGATACCCGACCCCAAAATAACAGCGAAAGTCACGGCATACAGGGTCTTGTTCTGCAAATCGATGAACAACGATATATCGGAACTTAAATCACCCATACAGAACAGCATCAGCATAATGAACACGATAGCCAGCCCAGAGGCTATAAGTCCGATAATCAGGCCCTGCCGCATATAAGGTTTCCTTATAAAGCTGCGCGTAGCGCCCACCTGCTTCATCGTCTGTATAAGGAAGCGGTCGGAATATATGAGCAACCTTATCGTATTGTTTATCAATGCAAAAGAAATAACCAGTAATACACCAGCGAGAAAAAGGAAGACAGCCGACACAGCACGCACATTCCGCGTAAACGCATCGACCAAATCGTGCGGATAATCGACCTCTGTAATTTCCTTAAAACTAACGAGTTCCTCCTCTATATTTTTCAAACTGTCGGGTGTCAGTTGGGCAGCTTTCAGGCTTACTTCATAGGTGTTAGGTAAAGGATTAACGTCAAGCGACTCCATAGGGTCCTCGCCCAACTCTTCGGCAAAAATCTTCACAGCCTGCTCCTTGCTCACATAGTTCACTTCCTTTATGTAAGGCTTAACCCGCAGCGAATCGCCCACGGCATCTATTGTTTTTTGGGTAATACCCTCTTTCAGAGTCAGTTTGAAGATAAAATTCTCGCGCACATGGTCTGTCAGGTTTTTACTCATAAGGAGGACAATGGTAGTAATGCCCAACAAGACCAACACCATCGACACGCTGACAACCGTGGTTAATTTCGAGTTGAATAAGATATATTTGACCGATTTTGCCATTCGGATAACCGTACAATTTTAGTCTTCTAAATACCTTGGCAGCCGCTGTTCGTCTCTTTAGGAAACGAGCATAAAAAGCACAACTAACCAAATTCACTACAAATATACAAATAAAAGTGGCAATTTGGGCCAGATTGAGTCAAAATCGACCATAATTAACCTTAAATTACGCAATTAGGATTTGTTAACGCAGTTTTCATGCATAAAAACAGTTCTTTACTTAAACAAAAAAAGAAACCTACCAGAGGCGCTGGCCAAACTGTACCAGGTGTTTCACCGGCTTTCTTCATTATATTTTCTCAGTCTGTTATTTTTTGGTATATTTGTAGATTATAAGTTCGAAAAAAGCACACTTATGTCACTAAACAGTACAGAAATAGCAGGATATTTAAAAAAAATCTTCCTACACCCTATTGTCATAAGCATTTTTGCCGCATTCCTCATCATCGTCGCCATCATCTGGTTTTTAAGTAGTTGGTTAGGTTCTTACACTGAACACGGGAAGGAAATCGAGCTACCGGACTTGAAGGGTTTCACCGTAGAGGAGGCCGACAACCGCCTTTCAAGAGACGGGCTAAGCTGCATTGTCATCGACTCGATGTATGCGGCAACCACCAGACCTGGCTGCGTCATCGACCAAGTGCCAAGCAAAGGTTCAAAAGTAAAGAGTGGTAGAAAAATCTACCTCTACATCCGTGCAAGCAAGCCACGACAAGTCCAACTGCCAGAATACAGCGACAAGTCGCTCCGCCAAATGCAGAGCGAGTTGGAGTCGGCCGGACTAAAAGTCAAGGAGATAAAGTTTGTTCCGTCAAAATACAACACAGTAATTGCCGTTGAATACAACGGAAGCACCATCAGTGCCGGGAAAAGACTGGTCGAGGGTTCACAAGTCACACTCCGCGTAGGCAAAGGAAACTCGAACGAATTCAGCGAAATGCCTTCTCTGCACGGTTTGCCGGTCTACGAGGCCATCAGCCGCGTTGAGACGCTGGCGCTCAACTCGACCGTCATTTTCGATGTCACCCCGTCGAGCGAAGACAACAAGCGCTTCTATAAAGTATATAAGCAACAACCTGTCGCAAAAGCGAAATTGAACGGCAACGAAACGGTGAAACTGTACGTCACCACGACCCAAAGCAAACTCGACGCCGAAGAAGAAGTGGCAGAAGATTAGTAATAAAACACCAAGAAATGCCAAACGATTACACTAACGACGAAGATTTACTCCAAGAAGGGACGGACGGACAAGAGGCCGAGCTCGGCAGCGACGGACAGATGCACGAGCATTTCCACATCACCGTGGAGAAAGGGCACAGTATGGTCCGCATCGACAAATACCTGGTTAACTGCATGCACCAGATATCGAGGAACCGCATACAATTGGCGGCAGACGCCGGCAGCATCTTGGTAAACGGGAAGGCAGTAAAGTCGAACTACAAAGTGAAACCTCTTGACGAGATTTCCATCGTTCTGTCGTATCCGCCTACCGAGTTCACCATTGAGCCACAAGACATTCCCCTCAATATCGTTTACGAAGACGAGGACCTGATTGTTGTAGACAAAGGTCCGGGAATGGTGGTTCACCCTGGCTTCGGAAACTGGCAGGGAACCCTGTTGAACGCCATTGCATGGCACCTGAAAGACGACCCCAATTTCAAGGTCGACGACCCCCGCTTGGGATTGGTTCACCGCATCGACAAAGACACGTCGGGGCTTTTAGTGGTCGCAAAAAACGAAAATGCGAAAACCAATTTGGGGAAACAGTTCTTCAACAAGACGACCAAACGGCTTTACAATGCCGTTGTGTGGGGCGTCATAAAAGAAGACGAAGGCACTATTGACGGCGACCTCGGACGGGATCCGCGCGACAGAATGCTCTTTACGGTTTTTCCGAATGGCGAAAACCCGAATGCCAAACATGCGGTCACGCACTACCGGGTGCTTGAACGTCTTGCTCACGTTTCGCTTGTAGAATGCAGACTGGAGACAGGACGCACACACCAAATAAGGGTGCATATGAAGCACATCGGTCACACTCTGTTCAACGACGAGCGTTATGGAGGAAGCGAGATTCTGCGGGGCGAAAGGACAACCAAGTACAAACAATTCATTAAGAATTGCTTCGAAGTTTGTCCAAGACAGGCTCTTCATGCTAAAACACTGGGGTTTGTGCACCCCCGCACAGGAGAAGAGCTTTACTTCAACTCAGAACTACCGGCCGACATTTCGGCTCTTATTGACAAATGGCGCGTTTACGCCACCTATAAAGATGAAGAAGAGGATTAACTATTAAAAAGAAAAAAGACATGAAAGCGTTAATAAACAGACTGAAACTATTTATAATCAAGCACTACCTGGTGGTTAGCTACCTGGTTATCGCAGCTGTTTTCGTTTTGGGCATATTGTTCAGCGAGAACCTTCAGTTTTTAATCCACATGCTGGCCTGCCTGATAGTCATCGTTCTTTTTGCCGCAGTAGGCGTTATGGCCTATATGGCAATCAGAGCCCTGTTTGCAGACCACCTTATAGACAAAAAGTCCATCAAAAGGTTTGGCATTTTATCCCTCATTCTCGTCGTTCTATACCCCATCTTCAAATACGGGTTGAAAGTTGACGAACTGGAAAAACTGTATTTGTTGGCTCCAATTGCCAGCTGGCCTTGCTTTATTGCCATCTTCATTCTGAACATCAACACCAAGTGGGGCAAACACCGCGAAAAGAAAAGGTTGAACAAGCAATAGTAAAATGACGACCCAATCTAAAACACGAATTCTGGCATCGGACCAAGTTGCTGATATCATTATTAAATATCCGCGACTGCTGAGCCCCCTCCTACTTATGGGCATCCGTCCTGCGCTTGGCAACACCTCGCTACACGATGCCTGTCAGGGCAAAAGTATGGGGTTGGAATTGTGTGTCGAACTGCTGCATCTGACAATTGATATAAACTACAAGCCCCGAAGCCTCAGCCGTTATGCCCTATTGCCACTTGTCGACTACTACAGCAAGTCGCTTGAAGGACTCAGACCATGGCTTCACATATTGGGACAGCACTTCCAGCGGCTGTCTGAAAGTCAAAAAGAGGGGAACGGATACACTGTTGTTTTAAGCGTCTACCAGGCCTACGCCAAGCGGCTTGAACAGTTCATTTCATCTCAATCGCAACAACTGATGGAAGTTGTTACACACGTATACGAATTGTTCTACAGTCCGGTTCTCACAGACGACGATCTGAGTCTGTTGGAGCGTGCCATCACACTGACAAACAAAGAGAAAGGAGTTATCCCGTCGAACGAATTGGAAGACATTCTCAGCTTACTGTTACGCCATACGGAAGCACCAGACAATCCGTTTATGTACTATGGTGCCATACAACAACTCTGCGACATTAAGTCGACCATTGACAGTTTGGGCGGAATTAGGGCCAAACTGCTTTTCCCCATGGTGAACGAAATTGTCCGCAACATACGCAAACGTAAACCTAAAACCGAACCTTAGCCTATGGCAACCGATATAGCAATAATAGTCGGAAACAGCTATTTGGCTGCATTGGGCCTCAAAACTTTGCTTCTTGACATGGCGCCCTCTTTATCTGTCTCTCTGTTTTACGACAGCAGCGACATTAGCAGCCAATTGGAAGAAGAATCCGTCGTTTTCTCTTTCAACGAGCAACAACCCGCCATAACAATCAACCCTTCATGGACTGAAGCGCAACTAAAGAAAACGCTAAAGGCAGCCATCAAGAAAATACTGCAATCCAAAGAGAAGGAGAAGAGAACCATTCCATCCGGCAACCGTAAACTCTCGGCCCGGGAAATCGACGTTCTCCGCCTTGTGGCATCGGGCTTTATCAACAAAGAGATAGCCGACAAACTGTCCATCAGTCTGCAAACGGTTCTAACACACCGCAAACACATATCCGAAAAGCTTGGCATTCGTACCACGTCTGGATTCACAGCCTATGCCATGATCAACAAACTGGTATAAAACAGGTACTCAACCAATAGAATGAAAAAGGGAGCATCCGAACGGAGCTCCCTTTCCTATTAGCATGCAAACGTTCTCTTATTTAACCACATTTGGCAATGCCTTTCCCTTCTTTAAACAATAGAGTTTGTAGGCAATGCCTCCTATAAAGAGGAGAAGGAGCACGAGCGACACCATAGACGAGACAGTGCGTAACGTCCAATAGGTTTTAGCCTCGCACTTAAACACCACACTGTGCTCTCCGGCAGGGATGACCAACGAGCGCAACAACCAGTCGGAACGGAAATGAGGGACTTCCTGACCGTCGATATACGCCGTCCAAGCCTTCGGATAATAAACCTCGCTAAACACAGCCAAACTATTGGCTTTCGATTTCGATTTGTAAACCAATTCGTTCGGCTTATAAGAAGTCAACACTATAGAGGCTTCCGGATCGAAGCCAATCTTTTTACCGTCCACCTCATTTTTAAACTGGTTTTCAACCAAGGCGGTCCTACCCAAATCGACAGAAGAGAGCATACGCATCTGCAAATCGGAAGCGCTGTATGACACACCTGAGATAGCGGTATCAGACAACAATTTATAGTTTTGCACAAACCATGCGTTCCCGAGTGCGCTTTTATTGACAAGGGGAGCGTTTCCCTCGTTCAAAATCAGGTAGCGCATATTCAACATATTCAACGCCGGAGTCTGCGTAAACAGGCTGTCGACGTCAGCCTGCGTCTTAACCGCTCTTAACGACTGCTGCACCAGCCTCATTTCAGGTTCGATGTGTTGGTCGATGAGGTCTTGGTAATCGCGAAGTTTGGCTGCATTATAACCACCTATCGACTTGTGGAAATAAGGAATATGCGTATCGTTGAACGGATTATTGAACGTCAGTACACGATACGACAAATCTTTATCTTTCAATATTTCGTTATCGGCAACAGTCGGCTGGTAAGGCTGGTATTCAACCTTTGTCACATAATTGTTGTCGTTGCAATAACGGCGGCTGACACCCCATAAATCGACCAGTGTCAGCAAAGCAACAGCAGCAATGCCATAGCCCGCATATGTGTGGTATTTTTTCTTACAGACAGCCCACAAAATAGTTCTAGCAACTATGATAAAGAGAAACGAGCGTCGGGCGTCGGCAGAAGCCAAGTCAGCTCGATCGGCCTGCAAAGCTGCGGTAAACCAAGCGCCATACTGCTGGGTGTAACCCTCATCGGAAGCAGCAGTAAAGGAAAGGAACAAGTCTGGAACAGCCCAAACCAACAAGCACAAGCCGCCCGTGATGCCACAAGCAATGTAAAGTCCCTTTTGCAACTCCTTTTCTTCAAGGTCACCGTCTAAGATTCGTTTCAGCGCCATACACCCCAATACCGCGAAGGTTATTTGCGGTATAACCAACGCCATCGACGGGGTACGGAACTTATTGTACATTGGAAGGTGGTGGAACAGGAAGTCGTTCACGAACTGCGCATTCTTTCCCAAACTTAGAATCATAAGGAAGACGGTGGCTGCCACTATGGCCCATTTGTATTTACTCTTGCCTATAAAGAACGCCGCCACAGCCAAGAAACAGACTACGGCGCCAAAATAGACCGGACCCGAGGTGAAAGGTTGGTCGCCCCAATAAGTGGGCATACGCATAGGTGTAGGTACATTATACCCTTGGGCCCTTAATGCTTGGGCAATATGCGATTGGTCGTCCAGTTCTCCTCCACTCTCACCTCCGAAAGCATTCGGAATAATCAGCGTCATCAGTTCTTCAGCTCCATAGCTCCATGCGAAAGCATAATCTTGGTCCAAGCCCGAGCTCTTGTCTGTTTTTCCATCTACAGCGGCAGAGAGGCGGGAAGGTCCGCGGGTGCTCACTTCACCCATCTCGTAGTTGCTGTATAGGCGCTCGGCATTTGTAACAACAGCGGCAATAACGCCAACCCCCATTAACCCGACGGAAATAAGAAGCGTTTTATAAGCTTTCTCTTTCAACATGTTGTACAAATAAACAGCGAACAAGAAAAAGCACAGGATAGCCAGATAGTATGTTATCTGTATATGGTTGCTTCGCAACTCTACCGAAAGCGACGCAGCGAAAACAAGCGTTCCCCATACCCACTTTTGCCGCATCAGCAACAGCATTCCTAACAGAACTAACGGCATATACGACATCGCCCACGCCTTGGTCACATGGCCGGCTGGCAATATGATGATGAAATAAGACGAAAAAGCGAAGGCTATGGCCGCAAAGGCCGATATACCAACACCATACCCCATAGAGAGCATGAGCAGATACATGCCAAACATTGACAAGAAAATAATACCGGCATCGGTTGCCCCTAAAAACCAGAAAACTTTCGCTCCAGCTTCGAACAAGTAGTTTGGAAGACCCTTTGGTGTGGAAACTGTGTAACTTGGCATACCCGAGAACATCGACCCGGTCCATGTCACACCTTCTCCACTTTTCTCTTGATAATCGGAAATCTCCTTGTTCATACCGATCACCTTTTCCGAGTCACCGGCAATCAGCTGCTTTCCACCAAAAACAGCCGGCTTGAAGAAAAAGGCAGCCAATGCCAAAAAGGCGATGACAACCCCCACATGCGTCATTAAGTTTTTCATTCTTCAGTATTAAGTTTTTTTATTATTTGCTTGTTATTCGTTCTAACATTTCACGTGCTGCGCGCTTGCTGACGGGTTCCGAGCCCAACTGTTCGGCCAATTCGCCATATTCGGCCAGCATACGTTGCCTTTTCTCGGCAGGAGCAACAAGCTTCCCTAGTTCATCTTTCAGCGAAACGGCATTGAAATTATAACCTAGCAGTTCCGTGACGACCTCACGGTCTGCAATCAGGTTGACTAACGAAACACTTTTCACCCGAATTATTTTGCGGAGTATCCAATACACTATTTTTCCACCCGCTATCTGGTAGACCACCACTTGGGGCACGCGCATCAGTGCGGTCTCCAACGTTGCGGTTCCCGAAGTCACAACAGCGAGTTCCGCCTGTTGCAGCAACTGGTAAGTCTCACCGTAGACAACCGAGCAATTGAAATCTTTGGTATATTGGTTATATAAATCTTTTGGTAAAGCCGGAGCTCCCGCTATTACAATGTGGAATTGTGGGAAAGCGCTTGCGGCTTTGAGCATATCGGGCAAATTGCCCGACAGTTCGCTGACCCGGCTTCCAGGCAGTAAGGCCAACAGGGGTTTGCCAGTCGGCACTCCGGTCCGTGCGGAAAATTCGGTTACCGTTTCGCCTTTGTGCTCGCGTGCCTCTACGGCATCGACACACGGATTGCCCACATAGCTGACCTCACATCCGCGCTTGCCGAACCACTCCACCTCGAAAGGCAAAATGCTGAACACCCGGTCGACATACTTGCGGATGCTTTTCACACGCCACGACTTCCACGCCCATACTTTAGGCGCTATATAATAAAATACGGTTGTTCCGGGCAGGTTCTTCTTGACATACTTGGCCATCTGCAGGTTGAAACTGGGGTAATCGACCAAAATAACCACATCCGGCCGATAGTCCTGCACAGCCTGCTTGGCTTTCGACATAATGCCCAGTATGGTACGGAGGTGAATAATTACGTCCACAAAGCCCATATAAGCCATATCGCGGTAATGTTGGACGAGTTTACAACCCTGCGCCGCCATTAAATCGCCACCAAGGCCCTTAAACTGAGCTTCGGGATTCTGTTCCTTTAACGCACGCAACAAATTTGACGCATGCAAGTCGCCAGAGGCCTCTCCAGCTATAACAAAATACTTCATAGAAGGGTGCGTGCGAAAAAGAAGACCAAAAACAACAATGTGCCTACAATATAACCACGTCCGAACTTCCAGCGTTCGGTTTTGTAGGCCCAGAAGAAACCAAACATACTTGGCATCAGCGCCATGATGTAGATATTGGTCATGTAAGCGGAATTGTTCGACATAAGGACGTGCACAACATGGCGAAGCGAGTTGAACTGCGCCGCCCCGGTAAAATACACAATGGCCAACAGGCACACAACAGGCATGATTACCGATACCACCAAACCTAGCCAAAAGGTGTTGAAGGAGTGAGGTTCACCATCGTAGTAGTGTTCTTCCACCTTTCCAGAAAAATCGTCGTAACCCATCTCTACTGTTTCTATTATTTTGTTTAATCTATTTTCGTTTCATCGCAGACAAAAAATGCATGTCTGTCATATCTATTTTCAACGGGACACAAGAAGCGCCGTGGTGAGCCAGCACATATTCGTCAGTGCCTTCCCTATCGGGTTCCATGCAGACAAACTCCCCACCCAGTGTATACAACGGATTGTCGGTAGTTTTGTTCACTCCGACATAATCGAATTCCTTTGTCCACTTGCTAACCGCCTGCGTGCACCATTGTAATCCGCCTTCAATAGGACCTACAGGAAAGTTCACATTCAAACAGACACCAGTAGGCAGATTGAGAGCCCCGTCTAACAGTTCTACCACCAATTTTCTTACAATAGGCAAACCATAGCTGTAATCGGCAGGTTCACCCGGATTGACACACAGCGAAAAGCCAACAGACGGAATACCGTTAATGCAGCCCTCGATAACCGCACCCATAGTTCCCGAATAAATTACATTTATCGAACTGTTTGTCCCCTTGTTTATTCCCGCCAGCACCAAATCGGGCCGTCGGTCACGGCAAACCGTGTAAAATGCCAGTTTCACACAATCGACCGGTGTTCCGTTCGAAGCATAGACTTCCAATCCGGCTTCTTTGCGCAAGCACCTCAACTCAATATCCACACCACTGGTGACTGCACTCGACTTCCCAGACTGTTGTGTATCGGGAGCAAGGACTACCACATCGGCCAACGGGCTCACCGTTTTAAGCAAGCAGGCAAGTCCTTCTGCATGTACACCGTCGTCGTTCGAGATTAAGATTAAGGGGCGCATTTTTACCATAAGTGCGTATTTTTCGAAAATAACATTACAAAAATACTAAATACAAGTATAAACAGCAAAAAAAGAAAACCACCTCTAACAATCTATACAGATTGCGCAAGGCAGCTTTCCAAATTCAAATGTTACAGAAGAGAAATCTATTTATGCGTTGTAGGCGGTTTCTCCGTGTTCATAAATATCCAATCCTTCTTCTTCAATGCGAGAAGGAACCCTGAGACCGTGAACCTTGTCGATGACCTTGAACATCAAGAATCCGGTACCGAACGACCATGCGCCTATAGCAACTATTCCAAGAATCTGAGCCCCAAGGAACCCGGCACCGAATCCATAGCAGAGACCTTCAGAAGTAGAAAGGAAGCCGGTAAGCAGTGTGCCGAGGACGCCGCAACACAAATGCACTGAGGTAGCACCTACAGGGTCATCGATATGGAGTTTCTCGTCAATGAAAGAGACTGCATACACAAGTACCACACCACTCAAAAGACCGATAATAGCAGAGCCTCCGAGAGAGACACAGTCACATCCGTCAGTAATCCCTACCAATCCGGCCAACACTCCGTTAAGTGCCAACGAGAGAGAAGGTTTTCCATAACGGAACCAGCTGACAAACAAGGCGGCTGCACCACCTGCACACGCGGCCAAGTTGGTAGTCATAAATACGTGGCTGATAGCCTCTCGGTTCACCTCACCAGAAGCAGCAAGCTGAGAACCCAGGTTGAAACCAAACCATCCAAACCAAAGGATGAACACACCGAGCGCTCCTAATGTAAGGTTGTGGCCAGGTATAGCGTGGCTTTTCCCGTCCTTTCCATATTTCCCGATACGCGGGCCAAGAACAATGGCGCCAGCCAAGGCAATCCATCCGCCAACAGAATGCACTATTGTAGAGCCTGCAAAGTCATGGAAGGTGTGGCCGAACAAGTCCATCATAAAGCTACCGTCTTCCCCGTTCATCAGCCAACCGCCACCCCAGGTCCAGTGTCCTGAAACCGGATAAATCAACAAACTGATAATGACCGAGTAAATCAGGTACATTGAGAATTTGGTTCGTTCTGCCATAGCACCCGAAACAATTGTTGCCGCGGTTGCGCAGAAGACGGTCTGGAAAATCAAGACTCCTTCTTTTGGAAGTCCGCCTGGTGCTGTAAAGAAGTCGAGACTACCGAAACTGGGAGTGCCCACAAAACCAGCGCCTCCACAACCGAACATCAGGCCGAACCCAAACAGCCAGAACAGGAGGGAACCGAACGAAAAGTCGACTAAGTTCTTCATCAGAATGTTGGCCGTATTCTTCGTCCTAGTGAAACCAGCCTCCACCAAAGCAAATCCAGGTTGCATGAAGAAAACCAGCATTGCTCCTAAAATCATCCATACTGTATCAAGTGAGACGGCCACATCATCGGCCGAGATGGGTTTTCCATCAATTTCATATACATCGGCGACGGCAGAACCGCCAGCCATAAGTGTCATCAGAATCACGGCCATCCACCGTTTCGATGGCATATGTTTGCGTATTATATCCATAGTAACATTTCTTTTGGGGTAATCTATATTCACTGTCTAACTTAAAGTGTTTATTCCTTTTCGGCATCGTAAAGAGAGATGTCTCCCCGCTCACCGGTCCGTATTCTGATGGCATCCTCTACGGGTATTACCCAGATTCTTCCATCGCCCACGTCACCCGTACGGGCAGCCTTTATGATAGCCTGAACGGTCTTTTCCACATTTATGTCGCGCACGACAATCGACACGAGCATTCGCTCAATGATACTGGTGTCGTACATTACACCACGATAGATACGCGACTGTAACGACTTTCCCATACCTCTAACCTCGTAGAATGAGAACCATTCGATGTCAGCCTCTAACAAGGCGTCGCGGACGTCATCGAACTTCGTCTTTCTGATAATGGCTTCCAGTTTTTTCATATCTGTAATAATTTATTTGGGGTAAGATAAGTTTTTAGAATGTTATACCGAACGCCAGATACGCCTGTTCACTATAAGGGTTCACTATACCCTGCGCATAGACAGGCAGACTGAACGATGGTGTAAACTGCAGTTCCTTGCTCGCTTTCACCGAGAGGTTTACAAGGTTGAAATTGTCGGAGTAAGCACCCTCGAACGGAGTCAGGCCAACTGCAAAATCGACTCCTACAGAACCTGCTTTAACCGGATATCCGAGTTCGATATAGGTTGAGTATTGTTCATCACCAGCCCCATCTTTGTCGTTAACCAAGTTCACGTTGGCAGAAATTGTTAGTGCGAATTTCTTGCAGACTTCACCGAAATCGAAAGCGGTGTTCAGTTCCAGAATGTGATTGTCGTAATCGCCATACCTAGGGAATGTCCCGTCATCCTGACGGGCAGCGGCACCGCAATAATCAGTCAAACCAATAGAGAAGCCGCTTATTGAATAACTTGCAAACCAGTCGAATTCATTTATTGCATGTTCAAAATCGGCAGACCCCCAAACACCTAACGAGAAACCACCAACGTTCATGCTAACGCCGGGCTGGAAAGCCGCTGCTGACAATTGCTGGCCACGCCATACATACGTGCTTACCAAATCGGCACCAGCCTCCACTTTTACTTTTGCCTCCTTTGAGGTCTCGGCAACCTCTTCCTGTGCCACTAGTGGTTGCAAGCTCACTGTTGCCAAAGCCACTACGAATGTAATCTTTTTAACCATACTGAAATAATTTTATTAAAACCTCTATAATTCTATCTTTTTAATAGTAAAAATCAAATTCACTTACCAAAAAGTCATCAAACTTTAATTTCTGCTATCTTTTGTTTACACCACAAAGTTAAATCCGATTTTTCACGAAAAGGCGCAATACACCCGTCTTTGCGAAAACAATTTAGAGATTCTAACAAACAAGGAGGATAAAAAGGTATTCCAATAACAGATTATTACGGGACAACCGCTATTAGTTATAAAATATAATCGACAAAAAGAAAGAATTTTCGTCAGATTCCAGTAAAACAATAAAACAATGCTCGATTTTCATAAGAAAAACGAGCATTTTATCACAAAACACGCTATTAAAAACAACTTACAGCACAAATTTCACCTGTTTAAACAGGAAGGTACGGTGTTTTCCATCCCGCAGTTCGAGTTCCAATTCTCCTTCGGGATGTACAGTCACCAATTTAGCAGAAAAAACGCATCCAGAATCGTCTTCATACTCATAAAAACCGTGTCTTCTATACATTACAGACAAATACTCCGACCTTATCTGTTCTTCTTCACCATTTACCAACTGCATATAACGCAACATGACACACTGCCGCAACAGAAGCGCAGCTCGATCAACATCAAACTCTTTTTCCGTTAAATGCGACACAGAAACCGGATTGACAGGATAAGAGGAGAATGTCTTCTGATTCAAATTTATACCAACACCCAAAATCACATAAGCCATACGCTTCCCCATCAACATGGCCTCATTGAGTGTCCCGCTAATTTTTTTGTCCTGCACGTAGACATCATTCGGCCACTTTACCGTCACGCTGTTTAATCCGACATGTAAAGTTAGGAAATCACGAACAGCGAGGGCCCCGATTTGTGTCACCAAGAATTGGCGGTCGGCAGGAAGGAAATCGGGAAACAAAACGATAGAGGCCAACAAGTTCTTACCAGGTTCCGACTCCCAATGGTTTCCAACCTGACCACGTCCATTTGTTTGTTCATCTGCATAGACAAGGGTTCCCTCGGCCACGTCATCACGGTTAACTGTTAACAGACGTTGCATTTCGTCGTTGGTCGAGCCTACGACATTAAAATGAATAATTGAATCCATAAAAAAAGAAAGGCGGCATTCACAGCCGCCCCTTAAAATCTTTATTTTGAAATTTGCTGTACTTTCGATTGGAACACTTTCTCTCCTTTTGGCACGTCGTTGGTAACCCAAACATTACCACCAATGGTAGCACCTTCTCCTATGGTAATTCGGCCCAAGACCGTTGCATTACAATAGATAATGACATTATCCTCCACAATTGGGTGACGAGGTAAATCCTTAATCGGATTCCCATTATCATCTAATGGGAAGTTTTTCGCACCTAGAGTTACGCCTTGGTAAAGTTTGACATTGTTACCGATAATGGCAGTTTCGCCAATAACCACACCTGTTCCATGGTCAATAGAGAAATAACCGCCAATTGTAGCACCTGGATGGATATCAATGCCCGTCTCGGAATGGGCCATTTCTGAAATAATTCGAGGTATAAGGGGAACCCCCAACTTAAGCAGGGCATGCGCCATACGGTGATTCGAAACGGCTTTAAAAGTCGGATAACAGAGAATGATCTCACCAAAGCTTTTAGCTGCCGGATCGCCATTGTATGCGGCAACCACATCTGTCATCAACACTCTTCTCATTTCAGGCAACTGGGCAATGAAATCAGAAGAAATGCGACGGGCATCCTCTCTGTTTTTTTCAAGCGCCGCCTGATCGTTTTTTATTTCAAAGCACAATCCGGCCATCACTTGCTCAGTCAGACAGGCGCTTAAACGCTCAACATTGACACCCATGTGGAATTTCAAGGTGTTTTTATCAACGAACGAATTCCCGAAATAGCCCGGGAACAAAATTTCGCGTGTAAGTTCAACTATCTGTCTCAACTTAGCCTCCGATGGGAACGGAAGGCCATCACTTGTATGACAAGTATTTTTAAAAGAGTCGAAATCAGATAATGAATCAATTACCGACATTAATTTGGTATCAATCTTCTTGTGCGTAGCCATACTAACATAAAATAGTGTACAAAATTACAAAATAACTCTAGTGCACACAACAAAAAAGCACCCGATAAACACCGGGTGCTTTCATATATTCAACTAACAAGCCTTATTGACGCATCAGAGTGAAGTGGCCAGTATAAGTCTGTTGCAATTCTTGGATTTCGATTTCGTACCAATAGTCGGTAGACTTCATTTCCTTACCTCCATAAGTACCATCCCAACCTTCGTCCGAGCCTTTATACTCGGCCAACTTCTTACCATAACGGTCGTAGATGCAAATCTTTGCATCAGGATAAGCCTCCTTGATTACAGGAGATGTGATACGGTCGTCAACACCATCACCGTTAGGAGATAAAATCTTAGGAATTTTAATACCAGGAGAAAGAACATTAAAGCCTGCTACTACCGAACAACCCGCATCGTCAACCACTGCAACATTATGGTAACCGAATGGTATGTTGTCGATTGTTGCATCGGTTACAGGGGTTGGTGTCACATCTTCAATAAAGAAGTGATAAGGAGTAGCGCCACCACTTACCTGAATTGTACGGGTATGATACTTAATAGAATCGATACTTACAATTTCAGGTTTAGCCGACACAATAACAGACCAACTGTCTTCTGCCGAACACTCACCGCGGGTCATCTCCACATTGTAGGTCGATGAATAGGTTGGAGTGACATAAATTGCAGGAGAGACAGCCTTTTCAGGGAACTTCTCGTCGTCTTGGCTAGTCCATGTGTAGGTATCCGAATTGTAATCAGAAGCGTCGATTGTAGCAGTAGTACCCTCACAAATGATTTCAGGACCTTTCAATTCGCCGACCAACGGACGGTCAACCCTTACGGTCACATACTTAGTGACTTCAGAACAAATGCTGTAAGAAGCGGTCAACTTATACGACTTATAGAAACTGTTAGAAGAGGCCGACTCATCGAATACAGGATTAATGGTTATAGAATTACCATCACGACCAGACACAATTGACTCATCGTCATCCCAGGTAACCAAAGTACCAGTAGGAGTTACAGACTCTAACTCAATATCGAAATTGTTATCACCATCACCACAAAGTTTCAAGCCTTCCGGCAATACAATTTCGATAGGAGGGAGCACTTTCAAAGTCTTCGTTACAGTTTCAGTCTGCTCTTCAGGTTCACCCTCACGATAAATGAAGTTTACAGTGTAAATCGCATCTGAAGCAGGTTTAACCGTATAACGGAGCATATTGTCCTTCCAAATCCAACCGCCTTCAATCTTCTTCGATTCGCCACCAACATTCTCTACAATGTAGATCTGCATGCGTTCAGGGAAGATAAAGCGACCAGTACCAGTAGTATCGATAACAAGTTCACGGAAGTCACTTGCACACATCTGGTCATCAAGCTGTACATTCAGTTTCAAACGAGCATCCTTCTTTACTACCACACTACCCTCAGCAGAACAGTAGTCATCGTCAGACAACACCACCTTAAAGTTATGGTCGGCAGTTACCGCTGACAAAGTGAGAGGATTGCCAGATGCAAAACTTACGCCGCCCTCAGTCCATTCAATGCTTGAAGGTTCACCAACAGCAGGTACAGTAATAGACAGAGGAACTGACAATGGGTCACCGTTACGAACAATGTACTCAGGCTGTGCTGTAAATTCGATGTAAGGTTTCACCTTGACAGGTTCGCCCTGAGCAATCTTTTCCTCAACCGTACATCCACGGTTGGTTACTTTATAAGAGTAAACACCATCGTTTTCAGGAGTTGCAGGCGAGAACGACAACACACGGTCGGTCTGACCAATCAGTTCTTTACCGTCTTGGAACCATGCAATCTTGTAAGTATTCTCAACACAAGCAATAGTCAACTCAGCACTGAAGTCCTGGCCATCGCAGACCACTACAGGGGTATTGGTTGAGGTTACAGCAACTGGGACACTGATTATTTGAATATCGAAACCAGTCTTACAGTTGTTCACATATTCAATGTGGTAAACAGTATTGGTTGGTTTGTCAATGGTGTAAGTGGCACCGGTATGAATGATTCCGCCGGCAATAGTCCAATCGAAATCACCATCTGTCTTGTTTACGCCAGAAAGGTCGATTGTCACAGGGTTGCCACACGAATAGAATACCAGACCTTTGTCAGTCACCGTTTCAGTAGTCGATTCTGTATTTCCTTCTTCCGATATCTTCACAGAACCCTCAACAGGACCATCGCCAATAGTAATAAGGTGATTGCCTCCGTTGATATCTACACAAGCACCAGCCGATGCGGTCAAAGTGTAAGTATAAGTGTTACCGGCAGGACCTGCAAGATTAGGTGTAGAGTAGGTCTCAGTCTTGATAGGTGCAGGATCATCGCCAGCACCAGCGCTTGTCCACTTGAACAAAGCTTGTGCGCTAGGATTGATTTCATCATATACAGCAGTCAAATCGACACCCGTTTGTGGACAAGTAGTGTTCGAGCCCTCGATTGCCAATCCACGGATGTAGTGTACCTCGACATTGATTTCGGCCAAGTTCGAAGTACATTGCTTTCCTTGCACTTTAAAATAAGCTTTTGCATAGAATGTACCCGACTGTTTGATCTCGGTAGGCTCACCCACCGGATTCTGCTGCGATTCGTCGAGCCAAGCCATTACCCAGTTCTGAGGAACCGCATCTTTCCAGATTTCCTTGCTCGACAAGTCAACGGTTGCAGGTTCACAAACCGGAGACGGATTGTTCGTTACAAGAACAGGAGCAGCATAAACGGTGTCACAAACAGCTATTGCACGGCTCACAGCACCAGTGTGAACATTCTTTTGGGCCACATAGTAAGTGTAAATCTGTTTGGTAGACCCATCGGTTATCTTATTTGAAGGAGTAGGAGCAGTAGTAGACTCCAACGCCTCTTTTTGCGCATTAGTCAACTCGTTAGGGTTGGTTTCGCCATACCATACCAACTCGTAGTCGCTTTCCGTATCATTACCGGTACCAGTAGTCTGGATGTTAGCAGTGAGCGGAGTGGAAGCAGCGTCAGGATCGGCTTCACAATAAGCAACATGGTTTGCAGTTGGCATAGGAGATGAAGAAACCGTCACAACCACTTTGGTTGACTCACTTTCGCAACCATTGGCATTTACCTGGCTAACGTAGTATACAAACTCAACATCCTCCGACTGGTTAGGGTCGTATGGAGGTGTTGGAGCCGAATTCAACTTCACACCAGCCGCATCGTACCATACCAAGGTGCAACCGGCATCAGGAACTGCTACAGAAGGGTTCTTCGTAAGAACATCAACGAACTTGCCGCCATTGTCAGCGCCATCGCTCTTCAAGTAGTTAACTACGTGGTCACCCTTAGGTTCATCTACAACCGTAACATTAACTGCCACGCTTACAGGCTCGCCCTTACATTGTGCAGCCGACGAAGGAATGGTATAGGTCTGCACAACAGAGTAAAGGTAGCTGGTGGTCATTTCAACGTCAGTAACAGGAACAAGCTGGCTGGCCGACAATACCGAGCCACTACCGTCAGTCCAGATCATACCCGCTTCATCAGCATAGATATAATTGGCCTCATCGCTTGCCACCTTGACCATTGTAGCCACACTGGCTGGATTAGGCTCACCCTTACAATAAGTTGTTTCAGGAACAAGAACAGTAGCCGGATCAACACCAACAACCGTTACAGTGAAACTTGCCTTCTCACTTTCAGCACCAGTAATCTGGTTGGTCTGAGACACATAATAGGTATACTGACCAGGCTTTGTTTCAGAGAATGTAGGAGCAGCATTATCGCCAGTACCCTTTGGAGCTGACTCAGAAGTATACCAATTCAAAAGATAATCGGAATTCAAACGGGTCACACGTCCCGCCAAATCAACCAATTCACCCTTACAGATTACAGTATCGCGTGTATTTGGTTTAGGAGCATCGTTTACAGTTACTGTAAAGTGGGTAGTGTCGCTCTCGCAACCATCGGCACTTGTCTGGCTGACATAGTAAACATAAGTACCAGGAATACTTTTATCTTGTTTAGGAGCAGTTGTAGAGCCATCGCTCAAATCCTTCTTCGTATACCAAGTAATTGTACAATCGGTAGAAGCGGTAGCTCCAGGTTCTACTGTTTCAGACGCATTTTCTTTCAGCATTGAAAGGTCATTCACAGCAGGAGCGTCTGGCACCGCATTCACCTTAACGGTTATTGTAGAGTCTTCGCTCATACAGCCAGTCACCGCATCTTTCACCTGCATGGTGTAAGTATGATCGCCAGCGGTCAGGCCAGCCAAATCGGCGGCAAGAGAAGAAAGGACAGAAGCACCAGCCAAGTCAGTGCCGGCATCATTTTTCAAGCTGTAAACCTCCAACTGTCCGAGGTCAACAAACTTGTTAGCTATCTCGTTCGCCTCAGCATCGGTAAGTTTGCCCTCACAATAAGGGTCCACTTCAATAAGAGGAACAGTTGGGACCTTGTTCGCCTTAATTACGATGGTATCGATTACCCAACAAGAGCTAGCCTCAGGTTTCTCGTTGTCACGTATTTTCAAATAGTACTTCTGCGAAGTGCCTTCAGGAATATCTTCCCAATTAACCTTTATCGACGAAGAAGTTGCTTTCAAATCTTTCTGGATGGCGTCAGCATCGGCCATCGTGGCAGTCTTGAACCAAAGAATGTCGAAGGCTGCGGTTGGTTCCGAAGCTTTTGCAATATTTTCAACGCTCAGTGTAGTTCCACCCGTTTCACGGCAGAGGGAAACAGTATCGTTTTTAGCCTCGACAGTCGAAGCGATCTCAACAATGCCGTCAGGCTGGTTACATGGAGGACAGCCATATTTTGCAGTCAACTTAATACGTCCGCAGTCATAATCGGTCAGCTTACCGAACAAGATGTTCGCATAACACAATTTAGTAGAACCATTGGAACTTGCCGTATAAGAATTGGCAGTCGCACCCATCGCATAAATACCGAACTTTTCAGAATCGATAACCGGAGAAACGAATTCAGGAGAATTCTGCTTTTGTGCAGGAGCGCCAAACTCGTAAACTGTGCAATTGCCTTTAAAGTTCATACCTAAAATATAACGTACACCACGCGCAGGGCTTCCAGGCAAGCGAACATCACATTTTACAGTACACAAATTAGGTCCCGAATCATCAATGGTAAACGTCTGGGTTTTTCCTGTCCAGAAGACATCTCCCACCACATAAATACCATTTGTATTCTTTGCGGCCATATACACAACTGGGGTCGCTGTAATTTGCGCCTCACCCGAATAGCTCTTAGCCGCTATATCAAACGACTTCAAATCGGCATCTGAGTAAGCATCAATCAGCAAACCATAAGACTGGAACGAGCCTCCAGTTTTAAACAACGAGCCTTTCTCATCCTTATATAGATAGGTCTCGAAAGAGGTAATGTCTTCCAACCAGACGGTGTAGGTCGTATCTTTGCTTTCCTCGTCCTTATTATCGTGCACCTCGGTCTTTCCTATTTTGTCACCAGTCACACAGAACTTAATTGGACTACCGCCACCATTCGAAGAATACTGGTCGAGCGTATCTTTGCTGGTCTCAGTCGAGAACACCGCAAAAGTTGCCTTCTGTTTAGAAGTGTAGAAATCTGAGTTCACAGCGAACTCATAACAAATCATATCAGAAGCAGATGGTGAGAGCGGATCAGCCACGCAGTTCATAGAAGTGATGACGGTATCGATTGGCATCATCATATCACTTACAGTTATGGTGGTAGAATCAGGTTCACAAGCATCACAAGGGATGTTGAGACCTATATATTCCACCTTCACCTTGTATTCACCAGGCTCTGTCACAAAAATAGAAGCCTTGTTAAATTTGTCGGCCAAACGTTCAGCCTCCGAAGCATCTTTAGTTGAGGTATTCAATACTTTTCCGTTGAACCACCAAGTAACGTAATAGCGTTCTTCCTTTCCCTTAGGAACGACAAAACCACAGTCCAACTCAATTTCTTCGCCCGGGCATTTAATCCTGTCTATCATAAAGACAGTAGGACAGTTATCCTGGATTTCACAAGGGATGGTTGTCAATTTAGTCAAACAGTTGTATTTTTCAACAGAGCCACCAGTACCGCACTGACCCATATCGTTCAACCCCCACACATAGTACTCGTCTTTATCGTTAACCATGAAGTCGAAGTTATCGCCACGCGAAATGCTTACCGCATCGTCAACTAACGGACCAGGTTTGCCACTAGCGTCGCAATAACGGGCAAGGACAGGCAACACGCCTTGTGCACCCGACGACCATTTTTTAGCAGTAGCGGCATCGACCGGAGCCACACCACCATTTCCTTCGTTACAACCCCAATAAACGA